>NZ_JABEPH010000299.1:0-7836 GCF_013004495.1 Rhizobium sp. SEMIA 4085 | reverse complement strand
CCAACTAGCGGCATACCTGCCGCAGGCAAGCCTGGCAGGGCGCCCTGAAGATGGATTGCCATGACCGCAACCATTATCGTGTTCAGCCGCAAATTCGTGCAATCGGCGCCGCTGTACACCGACAACTTTTCGGCTCGTGTCGATCGCGGTCGTCGAGATCGGGACGGATAAACGTCGGATGCTGTCGACAGAGCCGGATTTCCATCTCTCACCGAAAGTTGAAGGGCCGCAGGCGCTCGAGGGTCATTCTCCGACCAAGCTGTGTTACAGTCCTTTGCGTGAATAACGCAGTGATTGGTTGACGATGTTTACGACGCTCGCGGTGCTCATCGGCCTCTCCGGTCTCCCCTCGACAGTGGCGCAAGCTTCGGAAGTCGAGGTCGATGTCGAACTTGTCCTTGCTGTCGATACCTCACGGTCCATGGATTACGAGGAAGTTCGCATCCAGCGCGAGGGCTATATCGAAGCGCTCAAGCACAAGGAATTCATCGACGCGGTGAAGGGCGGTCTCACCGGTCGCATTGTCATCAGCTATTTTGAATGGGCAGGCTATGTTGTGCCCGGTTCCGTGATCGAGTGGCAGGCAATCGAGACGCAGCAGGATGCGCTCGATTTCGCCAATAAGCTGGAAGCGCGACCGATCAGCACGCAGCGTCGTACATCGATCTCCGCTGCGATAGCCCAGGGCGCCACAATGATAGTCTCCAGCCCCTATGACGGCATAAGGAAGGTGATCGATGTTTCCGGGGATGGGCCAAACAATTCCGGCGATCCGGTCATGTCTACCCGGGACAAGGCGTTAGGGGTAGGCATCGTCATTAACGGTCTCGCCATTATGCTGAGACCTGCCGAGGCTCCGAGCGGGCTCGACAAATATTATGCGGATTGCGTCATCGGCGGCCCCGGATCCTTCGTGCTGCCGGTTCGCAAGATAGAGGATTTCGCCGTTGCTGTGCGCCGTAAGCTGGTCATGGAGATCAGTGGCCTTACCCCGCCGGCGGAGATTCAAAAAATCGCCGACGGCATACCGGCTACCGACTGCATGATTGGCGAGAAGCAGTGGCAGGACCTGTTCAACCGCTGAGTTTCACTGTCCTACCATCCGTTTCCGTTCGGTTCTTACAACTGCGTCTCTCAGTCCGCTGCTCTACCGGGTGACCGGTTCTTCGTTCGGCGACAACGAGTCCCTGACGGCGATGCTCACCAAAAATGCGCTTTCGGCAACTTGCTGAACGCCGGATATTTATTGAACGAACACCCGTCTCCGACGCTTCATTGTCTATCGCGCAGCCCCCACGCCTTCTATCACGAGCTTCACGCCGAGCGCCCCTGCGACGGCCCCTGCTGCCCGGTCGATCCATTGCTTGGAAAGCAGGTAAACGGAACGCGGTTTTCTGGACGAGAAAGCGAAAGCGACAATCGCGTACCAGACGAATTCGTTGCAAAAGAGCAAAGGCGGCAGGACAATCAGCTTCGCACTGGCACAGAACGAAAACGCGCTTCTGGGAAAGCGGACTCACGATGACAACAGTTCCTTCTCCAACGCTCTTGCGCGTAGTGCGCTCCGAAGCGCTCTAAAACTTTTACGCGCCCAGCCGTGAGGTCGACGCTGAGCGCGCAGAAACTAGGCCGCGAAACTGCGGCAGGGACGCGATCGACCCTGGAAATGGTTGACAAGTCTGAGCAGGCGCCACCAAGAAGGGCTGGCGAAGAGGAACCGACTGCGGCCTCGACCGGCTTTTCAGCACTCAGTGCGCGGCATCCGAATCCCTGAAGCGTTAACTTTTCGCTATCGCCGAATTCCTTTGTTAATTTTTCGAATCGATCATCAACCCACGGACCTTTGAGGAGAGACGCGGAAATGGCAGGGGCAAGACCATTCGGGAAGTCATCTGCAGTGGCCGCCGAGCGGGAAGCAGCCCGCCTGGCTGCACTGGAACGCTTCGACCTGCTCGACACGCCAAGAGACGAAGGCTTCGATCGGGTGGTGCGGCTGATCAAGGAAATCTTCGCAATCGATATCGGTATCGTCTCGCTGATCGATGCGCATCGTCAATGGTATAAGGCCTGCTCCGGCCTTTTTAACCGATGAGGTGCCGCGCGAAGATACGTTCTGCCGCTACGTCGTGGACTGCGAAGAACCAATCATCGTGGAGGATGCAACCAAGGATCTGCGGTTTTCAAACCATCCGGCGGTGACGGGCAAGACCCACATCCGTTTTTATGCAGGCGTCCCATTGAAAACGAATGACGGACACGCAATTGGCACGGTGTGCGCGATAGATCGCAGGCCAAGATCATTCGGCAGCAGAGATCTGGCGATCCTCACCGAACTTGCGGGTGCCGCCATGGATCGAATCGAATTACTGCAATCGGCAGCCACCGACAGCCTGACCGAAGCCCTAACGCGGCGCGCCTTCAAGCAGGAAGCCGAGCAGCTCATCTCCTTGGCTTTGCGGCACCAGCACAGTCTTTCCTGCGTCGTCTTCGACATCGATCATTTCAAGCGAGTCAACGACACCTATGGTCATGCTGCCGGAGACGAGGTTCTCAAGACGGTCGCGTCAACATGCAGGGCAGCACTGAGGGCCGGCGATCTGTTTGGCCGCCTCGGGGGCGAAGAGTTCGCCATTATCCTTCCCCATATTGACCGGGAAGGTGCAATTGCAGTGGCGGAAAAACTGAGGACTGCGATCTCGTCGCAGGAAATCCGCGGCGACTACGGCACGCTGAGGGCGACAGCCAGCTTGGGAGTCTCGGCACTCTCGATCGTTAGCAAAGACATCGAGACACTTCTGGCCCAGGCGGACGCCGCGATTTATCATGCCAAGCATAAAGGACGAAATCGTTGCGTCTCGTGGAGTTCCATTCAAGCGGATCAGACGATGGGCAACCGTCGTCGGGTGCTGAAGGCTGGTTCCATTATATCTAACGATCGACGTTCAACCATCGACTGCACCATCAAGTCCCTCGGTAGCGACAGTGCCGCGCTTTCCGTTTCAAACTCGGCCGGTATTCCTCCCGAGTTCGTTCTGGCTATTAAAGGGGAAGGTTTCGAGACGGGTTGCCAGGTGATTGCCCAGGATCGGCACACGTGGAAGTGGCATTCAGATAGCGTCAGCCACGTTCTTAAGCCCACGCATAAGAGAGCTGTCAGGGGCCACTCCTTTGGGCGTGGATTGCGCAGGTGTTTCGCTCGCCTCTTATGAAGGACCAGCACCAAACGAACCTGATTGAACCGGAGCTGGTCCGCAGACTAACCAGCGAGGACCTCGACAGGTTGAGGACCTGGAAAGCCGCAGCTGCTGTTTATGTCGGACAGGGCCGATGTCGCAGCCCTTACCGAAGCGGTACATCGCAGGTCCGCTTCTACGAGGATTTGCCCGACGATACGTTCCCCAGCGCAGCCATTGGACTCGACGACGAAGGCTATCGCACTCTCGAAGACGTCGCCGCGAAGCGGATCGAAGCTTCATGGTCCATCTGGACTGCGCGACTAAACGCTCCGTCATCCAATCGGTCAGCAGCAATTCGACTGCGTGGCTTGTGCGCTTGAACGCAGGACCGTCTGCTCCAGTTAACGTGGAAAGACCATTTCAGGGAGACCGCCCATGCCGCCTCGCAAACGAACCGACACCGCGCCCTTGGTTGCCAAGGGTGCCAAGATCGGCGAGCCCGTTCCCAAGGCGATTGTCGACACCAACACCGCCGCGGTAGGCATTCCGCCTCAGCCGGACTATGATCCTCGCGAAGAAATCAGCGCCCTGCGCAAGCAGATGGAGGCGTTGCGGCAGCAGATTTCCGACGCCGCGCAATCCGTAAAGGGTGGCGCAAGGCAAGCCGCACGTCAGACTGAAGCAACGGTTAAGCTCTATCCTGTTTCATCACTCCTGACCGCCGCGGCGGTCGCCGGTGCGTTTGCCTTTGCGATCGCCGGTCTTCGATCATCTACGCCTCGCTCACGCTACGACCGGGCGCTCGATGAAGTCCGCGATCTTTACGACCGTATCCGCGACCGTCTTTAGTCACATTTAGTGATTGCCTGTTGATCGATTCTCCCCCACGCTGCGTCATGCAAGCGAGGGACACGCATGCTCGAAGTCATTATACGCCGCAGCCTGGACATCGTTGACCGGACGGAACGCTTGGTCGAAAAGGCGAGAAGGCTGATCGGAAGTGGCAGTCTCGACGACGTCGAGGCATATCGAATTCACGAGGAGATCGAGCGCCTTACGGACCTCGTCTTCATCATGGATGACGCAGCGCGGTTGCTCCGCCGGACGTTCGAGCAACGTCCAGAGATGGCTCGTGTGTATCCTGCTCACGTGACCCTGCAGTAGGACCGTCACGCCCCCCGAGACGCACGCTGCTGTGCTCAGAGGAACAAACCTTCCAATTGATGGTTCATGAGATGCGGCAGGCGCCGTCCGCCATGCCGCATACAGAAACCGAAACACGAACACCTTGGCCAAGCCGCCGACGCGGAGAAAAACACGGTTGCGGCCCAGCTGTATTCGATGATGGATTAAGACCGAAGATTGCATCCGACGTCTCTAACGAGGCTGTTTCAGTCGCGTCCGACGTTCATGATGCTTCCAAGGTAGGATGGTCGAGGAGGCGGACAAATCTTAGGATGAGCAAGGGGAACCGCGATCCCAACAAGAAGCGTGGCCCACCGCAATTACCCTGCTGAATGGAACTACCTATGCTCAGTCGTCCGCACATTAAGCTGTCGAGCGTCGCCACCCTCCTTGTCTTGGTGGGCGGTGTACTCGTCGCACTGAGGGGCACCCATGGAGACACGCCAGCCGGATCAGTGGAGACTGAGTTCGAGGCTGGTCGAGGAAGGGACGCAAGCGTTCCCGAGGCGATACCTGTAAAAGGCCTGCGCGATGTCTTTTGGCGGGTGGTTCACGAGGTCATCGATGATCGTGTGACACTCATAGCAGCCGGAGTGACGTTCTACCTCTTGTTGGGTCTTTTCCCCTCGCTGTCGGCACTCGTCGCGCTTTACGGGCTGATTGCAGATCCGGCCACCATGGCTGGCCACCTCCGGGAACTGTCAGGACTGCTTCCGCCGGGCGCGTTCGATCTCATCGCCGATCGCATCAAGAGCCTCGCGGAAAGCCGCGACTCGACGCTTGGCATCACTTTCTTCGTTGGCCTTGCCATCGCCCTGTGGAGCACGCACAGCGGGACGCTGGCGGTCTTCGATGCGATGAACGTGGCCTATGAAGAAAAGGAAAAGCGGGGACTGGTCAAGCTTAACCTCGTAGGGCTGTGCTTCACTTTCGGCGCGATGCTCTCTGCCGCCACAATAATAGGATTGGTCGCTGTCATGCCTGTGGTGCTTTCCTATCTTTGGCTCGACCTATTCAAAGAGCACATGGCCCTGCTCCTGAGGTGGCCGCTGTTGCTTTTGATCGCAGCCGCAGCCACCACCGCCGTATACCGCTTCGGTCCGAGCCGCGAGCCCGCCAAGCTCCGATGGATGACGTGGGGTGCCTTTCTTGTGAGCTTTTCATGGTTTGCGATGTCGATCGGATTTTCGTTCTACCTCAACCACTTCGCCAACTACGACGCGACCTATGGCACCCTCGGCGCGCTGATCGGCTTCCTGGTCTGGATTTGGCTGTCGATCGTCATCCTGATCGTGGGAGGCGAGCTGAATGCCGAGCTGGAACACCAGACGGCGAAGGACACTACCACGGGCGCACCATTGCCGATGGGATCACGCGGAGCCTATGTGGCGGACACTCTCGGCGAGACTGCAGACCGGCTGCGCTGACCACCATGGCGTCCAACACGGTTATGCGAGGTGTATAATATTGGCAAAAGCAACCCAAGCAGCCCTTCCCAGTCGCCTCTCAGATTTATCGCTGCCCCCGTGCGCATGCAGCGACGATCTTGGCGTTGTTTCCGCTGGAAGGAGGATACGATGACCAGCCTCTGGATCGCAAATCAGCTCGGCTTCTTTCGCGAACATTTGGCGGCGATGAAGAACCGATCTCGCAAAGCTCTCCGAGCGCCAGAGCGTCACTGCCGCCAGCGATCAGAATTATTTTTGCCCGGCTTTGTTCGACGGGAATGGTGGCAGCCGGAATCGATTTGGCGTAGCGTTGAAGACAGTGCTCGAACAAGCTTCGATAGGAAACCAGCCCGTTCGTGTATTCCTTTGTCCATAAAGGATCGGTGGGTACGAAGGGCAGGGCTCGCTCTTCCATGTCCACGATGAGCGCTCCGGCCAGGCGATGCCGTCACGGCCCGGTCCGATGTTCCCCCAGACAACGGACGTTGGGCTCATGGCAAAGACTGCGTCGACGCGCTCATCGCGTGCAGCAACAAGCAGAGCAGCTTCCGCACCTTTTGATGTTCCGGCTATGGCGATCTGCCTGCAGCCGCGTTTCTCAAGTTCGTCGATTGCTTGGACGAACGTCTCCAGCGGGACTTCACAGATTCCTGGGGCTTGGCCCTCGCCGCCGAACCAGCGCAGGGCAAGCGACGTTGCGCCGATGCTGGCGAAGAGCGGAGCACGTGGAACATCGACACGCCCGCTCGATCCGGCGAGAACAAGGGTTCCCCTTCCGTCCGCCGATCAGGTTCAAGCAATATTCCTTGGACGTTTCCGGATAGATCGATCTGGATACAGCTCGCCATTGAACAGCCTTGACATGTGCATCCTTGTTTTTGGCAGAGGCCAACCTGCGTTTCCCAACGCTGCCAACCACCTGAAGGGTGCTCGAAGCAGTGTAAGAATCGGAAACACTTTGTGACTAAGTTACTCCGAATGCTACGTTTTTCTATCTTGTCGTCCTAGCGGTCCTGACGGATATTAGCGAGCGATGAGAGGTAGCCACGATGATCAGAATGATTAATGACCCGGCAGAGCTGGCGGGCGAGGACATCACAGGCAAATATATACTGCGAAAGTTGAACTACCACTGGTTCGCCTACGGCAAGGCCGCCATTGTCACCGCGTGCAAGGGGACCATTCTGCACCTCGACCGTGAAGAGACTGTCTATTCGGAACGCTGGGGTCGCCGCGCCTATACCGGCACTGGTAAGCGTTATCCAGGCGGCGTGTGTCCTATCTCGGCAGTCGCCTGCGTCTGTGACACGGCAGACGATGTCAACGCTGTTATCCAGCTGGACGTTGAAGCGCAGGACGAATTCTACCAGCTGATTGCCAAAGCTGAAGCCAGGGTCCATGATCTTGCCGCTTCCTCACAAAATAACTTCTTTCTAGCGGCCGCCGAATAAGTGGCTGATGAGCGCTATCGCGCGGAAAAGAAATAGCGCTGATAGTTAAAGTGCTGAGTTGCTGGTGCGGGGGCAACGGCGTCGAGAACAAAAGGACTTTACGAGAGCAACAATGCCGATTTAGCTGGCCTTTCCAGACGGCCAAGTGGTCGCGGGCCGCGATAGGTCAGCAGCCAATGCTTCCGGCAAAACCAGAGCGTGATCGCCTCGCTCTCCTCGAAGTCGCAGCAGCATTCCGTACAGCGGGTGCGCGTCGCTGGTTGGTCGTAACCCGGAGGACCGCTTTGCCAGCTTGCATTGAAGCGCGTACTGAACGGCGAGACCAGCACAACAATCGCCATAATGTTGCGACTGAACTCACAAGACGCTGAGCCAGTTTTCTCACTTCAGCCTACCCGTGCGTTCGTCGAGAAGGATCGAGCGATGACAGCCGCCTTCTAGTAGATCAGCGCGCACAGAAAGATTTATGCGCCGCCGCGCCCAATGCGACTACAAGGCCGAGATGCGGGGATGCACGGAACTCCCGCTCTCATGACGGATCAAAGGGCGACACCGGACACGGGGAAGAAGAGCGGA
>NZ_JABEPH010000298.1:0-7836 GCF_013004495.1 Rhizobium sp. SEMIA 4085 | reverse complement strand
TGTGGATCGGCGACGGGAGCTGGAAGGCGACGCGGGTAGGGAAATTTGCCGTGAGCGTGCCGGGAATGACGTCGGCGGACGGACGCTGGGTCGCCATGATGACGTGAATGCCGGCGGCGCGCGCCATCTGCGCCAGGCGCTGGACGGCGCCTTCGATATCCTTGCCGGCGACCATCATGAGGTCAGCCATTTCGTCGATGATGACGGCGATGTAGGGCATCGGCTGCAGGTCGAATTCCTCGGTTTCGTACATCGCTTCGCCGGTGTGGCGGTCAAAGCCTGTCTGCACGGTTCGGGAGATGGCTTCACCCTTGGCCAGCGCCTGCTCGACGCGCGCATTGAAACCATCGATATTGCGGACGCCGATCTTCGACATCTTCTTGTAGCGCTCTTCCATCTCGCGGACGGTCCATTTGAGCGCGACGACAGCCTTCTTCGGATCGGTGACCACCGGCGACAGCAGATGCGGAATGCCATCATAGACCGAGAGTTCGAGCATCTTCGGGTCGATCATGATCAAGCGGCACTGTTCCGGCGTCAGACGGTAGAGCAGCGAGAGGATCATGGTGTTGATGGCAACCGACTTACCGGAGCCTGTCGTACCGGCAACCAGCAGGTGAGGCATCTTCGCGAGATCGGCGATGACGGCCTCGCCGCCGATCGTCTTGCCGAGTGCCATGGCGAGCTTCGCCTTCGAACCTTCGAAATCACGCGATGCGATCAGTTCGCGCAGGTAAACAGTTTCACGCGTTGAGTTTGGCAATTCGATGCCGATCGCATTGCGGCCAGGGACCACAGCGACACGGGCGGCGATTGCGCTCATGGAGCGGGCAATGTCGTCGGCAAGGCCGATAACGCGTGAGGACTTGATGCCCGGGGCCGGCTCGAGCTCGTAAAGTGTGACGACTGGGCCAGGGCGGACATGGATGATTTCACCCTTGACGCCGAAGTCTTCCAGAACGCCTTCGAGCATGCGGGCATTCTGCTCCAGCGCATCGGCGGAAAGCGATGTGTCGCGGATGAAATTCTTTGGTTCGGCGAGCAGATGAATCGAGGGAAGCTGGAAACCTTCCGGACGAATGAAGGAAGCCTGCGATTCGCGTTCGATGCGGGCACCGGGCTTCGGACGCGAGATCTGCGGCACGACGCGCGGTTCGGGCTTGCCGCCGGCAGCCTTTGCCGGCGCACGTATCATCCAGTCATCTTCGTCGTCATCCGGCAGAATATCGGCCGGACGCGGAGGCATGTCGCTATCGAATGGCACTTCGCCATCGTCGTCGTCGAGCGAAATCGAGGGCGCAGAGACGACCCGGCGCGGCGAGCTGACGCGCGGTTCCATCGACGGCTCCAGGCGCTCGCTGCGGCCTGCCGGCGCCTTGGCGCGAACCGGCTCGTTCAGGGTACCGAATTCATCATCGTTGAAGTCGTAGGGCGATTCGAAATCGCTCTGGCGGCGCTTGCGTGGCGCCATGCCGAGGATGCGGCGCATCCGCGCTTGGCTCATATACCAGGCATGTGTCAGCGCTCCGAACGCAAGCCAGCCGCCGCCTTCGTCGTCCTCGTCCTCGTCGGCATCCCCAACCGAGCGGGCTTTGGAAGGCATAGCCCCGAGTGCGTCGCCCTCATCCTCTTCAGCTTCAGTGCGGCCGACGATGCCGGCAGCAAAGAGCATCATCCAGGCGGTGGGCAGCGCGAAGACGCCGCCGACAGCCGTCGCGAACGCGCCACTCGGGTAGGCGCCGACGAAGAGAGCCGGAAAACGAAGGATCATATCGCCGATGACGCCGCCGATGCCGTTCGGGATCGGCCATGTCAGAGGCGGTGGGAAGCAGCCGATCACGGCAGACGAAAGGACCGAGCCGAGAGCCCAGGCGCCGGCCCGTTGAGGAAGGCGGCTCATGCGGCGGCCTGAAATCAATGCCAAGGCCCAGGCGACGACCGGCAACAGTGCCACGACGCTTGCAAGGCCGAAGAACTGCATCGCGATGTCAGCAAAGGCGGCACCGCCATATCCCAGGACATTTGCCGGCGGATTGCCCGTCGCGTAGGAATAGCTCGGATCTGTGACGTTCCATGTCGCGAGTGCCGCGACCGCGAGCGCCAATAGCAGGAAGATTGCAAAGCCCAGGAGAGCCTGCGCCTGCCGGAACACGAACCCTGAGAGGGAGAAACGGTCCGGCCGGCTATCAATCACCGGCGACGTGCTTCTTGCCATATACTCGACCCGTCCAATGCTGAGCGCGCGAATCGCCGAGGGCGTCGCCACGCAATATGCGTCCGCCCCACCTAATCAAAGGAGGGTTAAAGCGATGTTAACCATGAGAGACTGGACAAGCCGGACCGGCAAATAAAAAGGCCCGAACCTAAGGTCCGGGCCAAGATGCAGCCTGTAGATAGGCCGCGACGGGCTGTTGAGCGGCGCCCTTTGCCGGGCGCCGCTGTCCTGCGATCAAGAAGAGTGGTAGGCGGCTTCGCCATGGGTCGCCAGGTCGAGACCTTCGCGTTCTGCCTCCTGGGTTACGCGCAGGCCGACGATGACGTCGACGATCTTGTAGAGGATCGCCGAGCCGACACCCGACCAGACGAGGGTCGTCACGACGCCCTTTAGCTGAGCCCAGACCTGAGTTGCCGTACCGGCGTAGGATGCAGCAAAGTCCGGCGTCGAGTAGTCGACGATACCTGCGCCGCCGAGCGCCGGGTTGACGAGAATGCCGGTGCCGATGGCGCCGATGATGCCGCCAACGCAATGCACGCCGAAGACGTCAAGGCTGTCGTCGTAGTTGAACTTGTTCTTCACGACGTCGACGAAGAAGTAGCAGGCCGGCGAAACGATCAGGCCGAGAACGATCGAGCCCATCGGGCCTGCAAAGCCTGCTGCCGGCGTAACGGCAACGAGACCGGCAACAGCGCCCGAAGCGGCACCCAGCATGGAAGCCTTACCGCGGGCGAAGGTTTCGACGATGCACCAGGAAACAGCGGCAGCAGCCGCTGCAACGAAAGTGTTGATCATCGCGAGCGAAGCATAGGAGTTGGCTTCGAGGTTGGAACCGGCGTTGAAGCCGAACCAGCCGACCCACAGAAGCGATGCGCCGACCATGGTGAGCGTCATCGAGTGCGGAGCCATGATTTCCTTCTTATAACCCGTGCGCTTGCCAAGCATGATGGCGCCGACAAGGCCGGCAATACCGGCATTGATGTGAACGACCGTGCCGCCGGCGAAGTCGATTGCACCATAGGAGAAGATCAGGCCGGACGGCGAGCTGTAGGAGCTCGGACCACCCCAGAACCAGACCATGTGCGCCATCGGGAAGTAGATGAAGGTGACCCACAGGACAACGAACAGCATGACGGCGGAGAACTTGATGCGCTCGGCAAACGCACCGACGATGAGGCCGGGTGTAATGCAGGCAAACGTCATCTGGAACACGATGAAGGTGTATTCCGGAATGGCGACGCCCTTCGAGAAGGTCTCGGCGAGTGACGATGTGTTGACGCCGGCAAGGAAGGCCTTGGAGAAACCGCCGATGAAGCTGTTCAGCGAACCGCCGTCGGTGAAGGCCAGCGAGTAGCCGTAGGTGACCCAGATCAGGGACACAACGGCGGTGATCATGAAGACCTGCATCAGCACGGAGAGCATGTTCTTGGCGCGTACGAGGCCGCCATAGAAGAGAGCCAGGCCGGGAATGGTCATCAACAGGACGAGCGCCGAGGAGACGAGCATCCAGGTATTGTCACCCTTGTCCATGGTGAAAGCCGGAGCCGCTGCAGCCGCGGCATCGGCAGCAGCCGGCGCGGTCTCCTGCGCAAAGGCGACGACCGGCGCTAAGAGCGCGGCAGACGCAGCCCCGAGCCGCGCAAATGTGGAAGAAAACTTCGAAATTGACATTGGAATAAAGCTCCTTGCTCAGCCGTTCTTACAGCGCTTCGGTATCGGTTTCGCCCGTGCGGATACGGACGGCATGGTCGATCGAGTAGACAAAAATCTTGCCGTCGCCGATCTGGCCGGTCTTGGCCGACGACGCGATGGCTTCGACGGCCTTGTCGACGATTTCTGATGCGACTGCGATTTCGATCTTGAGCTTCGGCAGGAAGCTGACCGCATATTCCGTACCGCGATAGATTTCGGTATGTCCCTTCTGGCGTCCGTAGCCCTTCACTTCGGTCACGGTCAGGCCCTGGATGCCGATCGCCGTGAGGGCTTCGCGGACCTCATCGAGCTTGAACGGCTTGATAATGGCCATCACAATTTTCATCTGGTTTTCCCATCCTTCGTTATCCTCGGCGCGGAGCCGACTCTCCTTGCCGCTGACGTTCACGAACAGCGACTGGGGATCTACATTCAAAGGGCGTGCCAGTTTCGAAGCAGATTATAAGTTATTGAAAAGTAAAGAGTATAATGAACGATGCTATTTAAGAGGCAATTGACAGGGCAACAACCGCCCAAATAATGCCCAAATTTGTAAATTTGCACATTTTTTATTCATTTGCCTTTTTCCGAATCAAACCTTCCTGCGCGACTGACGCAATCAGAACACCCGACCGGGTAAAGAGGCTACCGCGCGTGAGACCGCGGGCACCAAAAGCCGATGGGCTATCTTGTGTGTAAAGCAGCCAATCCTCAAGCTTATCAGGCCGATGAAACCACATGGAATGGTCAAGGCTCGCAACCTGCAGGCTCTGGTCGAAGATCGACGTCCCATGAGCGTAGAGCGAGGTATCGAGCAGCGTCATGTCGGAGAGATAGGCAAGCACAGCAGCTTGATAGAGCCGGTTATCCGGGACCGGCCCTGTCGCGCGTACCCAGACATCCTGGCGGGGATCAAGCTTCTTGTTTGAAAAATAGTGCGTCAGCGAAACCGGCCGGATTTCGATCGGCCGTTCGCGCTCCCAGTATTTGCGCACGGCCGCCGGCGCATGCGCGAGGTACTGCTCCTTGATCTGCTGTTCGCCGAGCAGTCTTTCCGGCATGGGGACATCAGGCATCACGATCTGATGATCGAAGCCCGGTTCCTCGACCTGGAAGGAGCATGAGAGTGCAAAAATCGCCTTGCCGTGCTGGATTGCCACGACCCGGCGCGTATTGAAGCTCGATCCGTCACGGATGCGCTCCACCTGATAGACGATCGGTACGGAAGGATCGCCCGGCCGCATGAAATAAGCATGCAGCGAGTGAACGAAGCGCTCTGTCTCAATCGTCCGCTGGGCAGCCATCAATGCCTGACCGATCACCTGTCCGCCAAAGACGCGCTGCCAGCCGACCTGGGGACTGCGGCCGCGAAAGATATCGACTTCGATCGGCTCGAGATCAAGCGTCGCGAGCAGCGTTTCCATGGCTGTGGGTTTGGCCGCTTCTTCCATCATTTGTTCAACTCCCAACGGTAGGAAGTGGGGATGCGATGATCTATATAGATCATCATTGTAATCACAAGGCGCGGAGAGCGGGCGATGCAGGACATGCTGGTTGTTGGCGGAGGGTACGTCGGCCTTTGCGCGGCGGTCGCCGTCAAGCAGGCAGCCCCCCACCTCGATATTGCCGTCGTTGAAGCAGCGCCTGAGTATGTCTGGCAGAAGGATATGCGCGCCTCGGCGATCATCGCCGCGGCAACGAAGATGCTGGAAGTCTTCGGCATCTGGGAGGAAATCAAGCCTGCAGCCCAGCCGATCACCAAGATGGTCGTGACCGATTCGAGGACCGCCGACCCGGTTCGCCCGGTTTTCCTGACCTTCGATGGTGAAGTGGAAGATGGCCGCCCTTTTGCGCACATGATCCCGAACGCCGTCCTGGTCGGCGCGTTGCGCGGCGTCTGTGACCGGCTCGGCATCGAAATCCGGCATGGGCTGAGCGCCACCGGCCTGAAGACGGAAGAAAACCGGATCTCCGTGACGTTGTCTGATGGAAGCGCACTGGAATCACGCTTGCTCGTCGCCTGCGATGGGGTGCGCTCGAAGCTCCGCGATCTGGCAGGCATAAAGACGGTCAGCTGGGATTACGGCCAGTCCGGCATCGTGGTGACCGTCGAGCACGAGCGGCCGCACAATGGCTGCGCCGAAGAGCATTTCCTGCCCTCCGGTCCCTTTGCGATCCTGCCCCTCACCAACAACCGGTCTTCCCTGGTCTGGACCGAGCGGGCCCACGATGCCGACCGGCTTGTTGCCGGCGAGGACCTGATTTTCGAAGAGGAACTGGAGCGCCGCTTCGGCCATAAGCTCGGCGCGCTCAAGGTGATTGGCGAAAGACGCGCCTTCCCGCTCGGACTGACGCTCGCCCGGGCCTTCGTGGCGCCGCGCTTTGCACTTGCAGGCGATGCAGCCCACGGCATTCACCCGATTTCCGGCCAGGGGCTCAATCTCGGCTTTAAGGACGTGGCAGCATTGGCAGAAACCATCGTCGAGGCCGACCGGCTCGGGCTCGATATCGGCTCGATCAATATTCTC
This sequence comes from Rhizobium sp. SEMIA 4085, assembly GCF_013004495.1. Taxonomy (NCBI): domain Bacteria; kingdom Pseudomonadati; phylum Pseudomonadota; class Alphaproteobacteria; order Hyphomicrobiales; family Rhizobiaceae; genus Rhizobium; species Rhizobium sp. SEMIA 4085. The sequence continues at coordinate 1,401 of NZ_JABEPH010000298.1, read as the reverse complement.
GAGCGCTACCAGACCTGGCGCCGCTTCGATACGTTTCGGATGGGGGTGACGACCGATGTGCTGAACCGGCTGTTCTCCAATGACGTGATGCCTGTGCGCATTGCCCGCGACGTCGGCCTGGGCATCGTCGACAGGATCCCGAGCCTCAAGGCCTTTTTCATCGGGCAGGCGGCCGGGACCGCGGCCAGGAACAATCCGCGGCTTTTGGCAGGCGAGACGATCTAATCGTCCAGCCGCCGCGCCTCTGAGACCAGCATGATCGGGATGCCATCACGAATCGGATAGGCAAGGCGGGCCTTTTCCGAGACGAGCTCGTTGTGCTCGCGGTCATAGCGGAGCGTGCCCTTGGTGAGCGGACAAACAAGGAGCTCAAGCAGTTTCGGATCAACACGGCTGAGTTTTTCGTCCATACCCGATGATTTACTGCAAAACCGTATCGGAGTCACCGAAGACCCGCGCGAGCACGATTTCTGTGATTGCGATCAGGGTTTCCGCCCTGGTTTTGAGATCGGGAGCCTCCAGCAGCGCCTGTTTCTCTGCAGGACCAAAGGGCGACATCATCGCAAGCGAATTCACAAGCGTCAGATTGCTGGCTCGCTCGACACTTTCCCAGTCGGCTTCCAGCTTGTTCGCATCGAGATAGGCCCTGAAAGCGGAAAGCAAAGCGCCACGATCGACGGCATCTTCTTCATCGCGTGCGGAGAGATCCGAAATGAAGGGAGCGATGCGGAAGCTTCTGAACGGCTCATGCGTCATTTTCTCGCCAAGCAGGCGGAAACGGCAAACGCCCGTCAGGGAAACGATATAGCGCCCGTCGCCCGTCTCGGCGAAAGAGGTGATCCGCCCGATGCAGCCGACTGGAGCAAGATGAGGGTCGCCGGTTTTGTCGCCCGCCGTCGCATCATTGTCGCCGAGCGCCGGCTGGACCATGCCGATCAGCCGGTTGCCAGCCAACGCGGCGTCAAACATCGCGAGATAACGCGGTTCGAAAATATTCAGCGGAAGCTGTCCCGTAGGCAGGAGAAGAGCGCCGGTCAGAGGAAAGACGGCGATCGAATCTGGCAGATCGCCGGGTTTTAAATATCTTGCATTCCCGACTTGCATCAAAACTTGTCCCACACCAAGCAGGAGCGAAACGGTGCTCCCTGTCCTGCCTGTGAAATGTGGTGCCCTTGCCCAAAAACGCAAGGGCAAGGTTTTGAAAGTTACGAGAAGAGCATTGCCGAAAGCTTGCGCCGCGCGGACACCGTTGCCGGATCCTTGACGCCAGCCTTCGAAGACTGGCAGGAGGTGGGGGCGTGCGCCGTCGTCATCGAAGCTCCGGTCCGTGCGCATGATATGGAGCAGATGCTCTGCCGCCTCGTCTCGCTTTCCCTCGACGTTCAAGATCTTGGCAAGCTT
>NZ_JABEPH010000297.1:0-7853 GCF_013004495.1 Rhizobium sp. SEMIA 4085 | reverse complement strand
ACTGCACGGAGGTTCGCCCAAGAGTGCCGAGCGCATCGCCGCCTCTGGGCCGAAGCCCGTAAGGTCACGCAGATCAGCTTCAAGCCGAATTGGACGAAACACGCCAAGGCCGCCCCCTTCCGGCGCAACGACGAAATGCTCTCGGTCATGCCGGCCGGGCTGATCGCTTTCCCCGGCAGCGGTATCACCGGCAATCTCGCCGACAAGACGCGCCGGCTCGGCATCCCGGTCTGGCGGGCCGGCGACTAGGCCGCCTAGTCATGAGGGTTCTTCTCATACTGTCGATAAGCCGGTCACTGCGTAGCGGCCGGTTTTTCATTTGCCTTCCCAGTGGCAAAGATCGACGTTGTCGATTATATTGGCAGCATGACCCAGGAACAGGACATTTCGCGCAAGGTAGAGCAGACGGCGATCGTTTCTGTCGCAAGAGCTGGAGGAAGAGCCCAACGGCCTCCTCCTCGCGTTTGAAATGATGCACCAGCCTCTGACCGCCAGCACCGATGCGTCCCCATCGACGGATCAGGCACGCTTCCCCGAACAGCGTCGGCTCGATCGAGCCGCGCGGCAAGCTGAAAACGCTGCGCCCTACTAGGCGCTGCGGACCATACCAAGAAGCGGAATCAGACGAAGGCGAAGGCCGAAGCGCTCAGGTGCAGACTGGCTAGGTTGGACACACTGTCCACCGCAGACAGGTGAGCGAACACATCCACGTGATTTCCCGAGGTGACATAGGCGAGATCCGCCGTGTGGGTCTTGTAGTTGTGGTAGACGATGATGTCGCCGGCGCTCTCGCCGGATATCGCGCTCGCGGCGGCAGAGCCATCGGCGAAACTACGGTCGGTGATAACCACGACGTGCTCGCCGTTCGCACGCCAGGCATCGCCGCTGTAGAAGGTGTCCACCGGGTAACCTGACTGCACGCTGGCGTGGTTGATGAAGTTTGCGCCAACGCCATCGTTGTAGAGCCCCGGCGCATCGAAGGCGAAAGTATCCTGCTCCGGGTCGAAATCCGCGATGGTGGTGATATCCGGGTCGGGCCCCTGTTTCGGAAGCCCGGGCATTGGGTTATGCTGCCCGGGCATCGGGTCATGGAACTGGAACACGAACGTGTCGCGGCCTCCGTCACCCCTTAGCCAATCCCTGCCGTCACCGATGAACAGAACATCATCGCCGCCACCGCCGCGGACATAGTCATTGTCCTGACCGGCCACGCGGGGTTGGTATCGATCATTGCCGCCGTATAAAACGTCGCTGCCGTCTTCGCCGTAGACCTGGTCATTACCCGGGCCGCCAAACACCCGGTCATTCCCGGCGCCACCGAAGGCTCGGTCAGTGCCCGCGCGACCGTCGATCCAGTCATTGCCGCCGTAATTCCAGAGCAGATCGTCATGATCGCTGCCGATGAGGGTGTCGGGCTCCTCGCTGCCCTTGAAGAACTTTTCCCAGAACTTGAAATTTCCCATCGCAATGGTCCTTGTGATCTAGCCGCCCAAACGCCCGTGTGATGCCTTCAATACCCTTCGTCGGTGAATCAGCATAATCGTTTGTATTGATCGAATGCATCCGCATCATGGATGGATCGCCGCGCACTTTGGCCTCATCGTCGCGATGCCCTACTATGTCGAGGACTATCCCGACATGATCGAGCCCGCTTACATCGCTACGGACTTTACTGGTGCGAGGCGGGGGGCAATGATCTCTGGGATTACGTCCCTCGGGAAATGGCGCGCTTTCGCCGCATGCTCGGCGAGAAGGCATTTTTGTTGACAGTGGATCTGGAGCTCCCCGAGGAGGAAGAGACCGTGAGGTCTGCCGATTACAAATCCGGAGGACATCGACAACGAGTGCTATGAATATCTGCACGGCTGCGGCGAAGCCGAGGAGCACTCCGCCATCTATCACCTCGTATAGGGTGATGACGGCAAGGACGAGGTGGAATGAGACGCGAGGCGGCAGATCCCGCCTCGCGTCTCTGCTCCAACATCGAAGCCCTGCCGGCCGGATCGACCGGCCAACAGGCCTGATGAAGAGATAGCTGATCGGCTTGACCGGCGATGTCACGTTGTTTCACGAACGCGCGGACAAGGGCCTTGCCGGTGAACTCAGGCAACTGCGCCGGTCACGGCTTTCCACTGCGCCATGGCGCGGAGCCGATGAATGTAGGTGGATAGAGCCGAGTGTTTCTGGCGGGGCGGGACGAAAAGGGTCTCGGACGGCTGAGAAGACTGAGATAAAACGTTGCAAGCCGCCGGCAGATCGAAATCCCCTGCATTATCCGTTCTCGTTTGCGAAGTGGCACGTGAGAATTCTCAGCGCGATTGTTCAGGCCTTTGTGCGATCGATGTTCGATAGCGGGCATCACGTCCCGTCTTGCCGCCCCATATGAGCGCAGCTTGTCGGTGACGATGCGCGTCGGCACCCGTCCTTGCTTCTTCAGCAGGCTGACCAGTAAACCGCTTGGCAGCTTTGGTGTCGCGGCGGGCCTGAACGATCTCGTCGAGAACATAGCCCTCCTGATCAACGGGGCGCCAAAGCCAATGTTTTCGGCCGCCGATGGAAATCACGACCTCGTCCAGATGCCAGACATCTTTTCGCGACGGCTTCTTCCTACGCAACTGCTTGGCGTAAGCGGCCCCGAATTTGCGACCCCATCGCCGTATCGCTTCGTAAGACACAACAATGCCGCGCTCTAACAACATTTCCTCGACCAACCTGAGGCTTAAAGGAAACCGGAAATATAGCCAGACCGCATGCGCGATGATCTGCGGTGGAAAGCGGTGGTTCTTGTAGCTGATGGACGATGCGTTCATCTCAACCGAATTATCCGCCAACCGTTAAGGTGCCGACAACGTGACATCGCCGCTTGACCTGTTCTGACAGCTTTCCGGCATCCAATTTTGCATCTTGGGCGCGGCCGCTTTTTTCACGCAACGCCGTCGAAAGAGAATGTCATTTCTTATAATGAAGTTTGTCTACTGATTTTATAGACTATAATTTGCAACCAGCGAGCGGATCGTGGTGTCATGACCTACCTCCTCAGCCTTCTCGACAAAAGCCCGATCGAACAGGGTCTCACCGCTGTAGATGCATTGCGGGCGACGGTGAAGATTGCCGCCCGGGCCGAGGAACTCGGTTATCACCGCTTCTGGGTCGCGGAACATCACAACATGTCCAACCTGGCGAGTTCAGCGCCGGAGGCGCTGATAGCATATCTTCTCGCTAGGACATCGAGAATACGGGTCGGCTCCGGCGGCGTCATGCTGCAGCACTACAGCGCCTACAAGGTCGCCGAAACCTTCAATCTTCTGGCATCGCTTGCCCCGGGACGCGTCGATCTCGGTGTCGGCAAGGCGCCGGGCGGATTTCCGCTCGCAACGCGCGCCCTGCAGCTTGCCGTCGATCCGGCGAGAAAGCCGGATTTTGCAAGCCAGCTTTCCGATCTCAACACCTATCTTGCCGCCGATCCCAGTTACGACGGTGCGCAGGCGACTCCTTTCCCGCCGAGGGCTCCAGAGCGCTTCTTGCTCGGCGCCAGCGTCGAAAGCGCCGAACTCGCGGCCGAGAAGGGCTGGGACCTTGTCTTCGCCGGCCACCTGAATGGCGATCCCGACAATCTGCGCCAGACCTTCGAAGCCTATGAACGGGCCTCGGGCGGCAAGCGCCCCCTGCTGGCTCTCGCAGCTTTCGCCGCCGAAAGCGAGGACTATGCCCGCGAGCGTGTCGGAGACTTGCACATCGTCAAGGTGTTCCTGCCGAACGGCCAGACCGTCAATGTCGGCAGCGAGGAGCAGGCGGCCGAATTCGCCCGGCAGGCCGGTGTCACGGATTACCGGATCGAGGAGAAGGTGCCGAACGTGCTGCACGGCACCGCAAAACAGATCCGCAAGCAACTGGACGAGCTCCACCACCGCTACGGCGTCAAGGAGTTCGTGCTCGACACGCCGGCGCTTTCAACCGCTGACCGCCTGGCCTCCATCGAGCTGCTCGCCGCCGAGCGCCTTTCCCTCGTCGCCTGACCGTTTCCAAAAAGGATTGATCCCATGGCTCAAAAACACGTCACGTTCGGCATCATGCTGCAGGGTCCCGGCGGTCACATGAATGCCTGGAAGCATCCAAGCGGACCGGCCGATGCCAGCGTCAATTTCGACTTCTTCGTGACGACGGCGCGCAAGGCCGAGGCGGCGGGCATCGCTTTCGCCTTCGTCGCCGACGGGCTCTACATCAACGAGCAGTCGATCCCGCATTTCCTCAACCGGTTTGAGCCGATCGCCATTCTCTCGGCGCTGGCGGCCTCCACCTCGAAGATCGGCCTCGTCGGTACGGTTTCGACTTCCTACAGCGATCCCTTCACCATTGCCCGCCAGTTTGCCTCGATCGATCTCATCAGCAGCGGCAGGGCAGGGGGGAATGCGGTGACCTCGCCGCTCGAGGGGTCGGGACGCAATTACAATCGCGAGCATCCCGAGCACGAACTGCGCTACGAGATCGCCGAGGACTACATCGATGCGATCAAGGGCCTGTGGGATTCCTGGGACGACGACGCTTTCGTGCGCAATCGCGAGACCGGCGTTTTTGTCGACAAGGCGAAGATGCATCGCCTCAACCATAAGGGCCGTTTTTTCCGCATCGAGGGGCCGCTCAATATCGGCCGCTCAAAGCAGGGCCAGCCCGTCGTCTTCCAGGCGGGCGCTTCGGATTCCGGCATCAGGCTTGCCGGCAAGCATGCCGACGCCGTCTTCACCAATGGCGGGCCGTTGGAAGAGGCGCAAGCCTTCTACCGTCAGCTCAAGGATAGCGTCATTGCTCATGGACGGCCTGCGGCGGAAGTCGGCGTCTATCCGGGCATCGGCCCGATCGTGGGGAAGACGTCCGAGGAAGCGGAAGCCAAGTACGAGACGATCCGCAATCTCGTCACCATCGAGGAGGCGCTCCTCTATCTCGGCCGTTTCTTTGATCACCATGATTTCAGCGTCTACCCGCTCGATGAGGCGTTCCCTGACATTGGCGATATCGGCAGGAACAATTTCCGCGCCACCACCGACCGCATCAAAAGGACAGCGCGCGAGAAGGGGCTGACGCTTCGGCAGGTCGCGCTCGATTCCGCGACGCCGCGCACCGCCTTCATCGGCACGGCGGAGCATATTGCCGATGAGATCATCCGCTGGGTGGATCATGGCGCCGCCGACGGCTTCATTCTCGGCTTCCCCGTCATCGCCGAAGGCTTTGCGGATATCGCCGAGCACGTTCTGCCGATCCTGACCGAGCGCGGCTATTTCGATCCGGTCCTGAAGGGCGAGACGCTGCGCGACCATCTGGGCCTGCCCTTCAGGGAAAGCCGGTATGCGGCGGGCGCCGATCAGCTCGAGCAAGGAAGGGCTGTCGGCGCCGGCGGCGCCCGCGGATCGCCCCGGCGCCCATTGCTCAGAACCCGCGCCGCCACGCTCCACTGGGCCAGGCGCACGTCGCGTGACGCGACGAGATCATCGCGCTTCGCCACGATCTGCACCAATATCCGGAGCTTGCCTTTCAGGAGCTCAGGACCAGCAAGCTCGTGGCATCCCGCCTTTCCTCCTGGGGCTATGAGGTGGCGACGGGCGTTGCCGGCACCGGCATCGTTGCCACCCTCAGACGTGGTGAGGGCAGGAAGCGGATCGGCATCCGGGCCGACATGGACGCGCTGCCGATCGAGGAGGCGACCGACCTTTCCTATGCCAGCAGCAATCCCGGCGTCATGCATGCCTGCGGCCATGACGGTCATACCGCGATCCTGCTGGCGGCCGCCCGCTATCTCGCCGAAAACGGCAATTTCAGCGGCACGCTCAGGCTGATCTTCCAGCCCGCCGAGGAGATCGGCGCCGGCGCCCGCAAGATGATTGCCGAAGGCCTGTTCGAACGGTTTCCCGTCGATGCGGTCTTCGGTTTGCACAACTGGCCGGGTGTACCGACGGGGCAATTCGGTTTCGTCACCGGCCCGGCCATGGCCTCGGTCGATCAGGCGGTGATCAAAATCGTCGGCAAGGGCGGCCACGGCGCCGAGCCGCACCGCGCCGTCGATCCGGTGCTGGCTTCCGCCTCCTTCATCACCGCGCTGCAAAGCGTCGTCTCGCGCAATGTCGATCCGCAGGATATGGCGGTCGCCACCGTTGGCTCGATCCATGCCGGCTCCGCCTCGAATGTCATACCCGAGAGCGTGGAAATGAAACTCACCATGCGGGCCTTCAGCGAGGAGGTTCGCCAGCTGCTGCAGGAGCGTATTCCAGCCCTTGCCCGTGCCCAGGCCGAAAGCTTCGGCGCGGCGGCGGATGTGAACTACCGGCTTGGCTTTCCGGCGCTGGTCAATCACGCCAAAGAGACGGCATTTGCCCGTGATGTCGCCTATGACGCACTCGGCCCCGCGGCTATCGAGAGGGATTTCCGGCCGAGAACCGCGAGCGAGGATTTTGCCTTCCTGCTGCAGGCCAATCCCGGCAGCTACCTTTTCGTCGGCAATGGCGACAGCGCCCCTCTCCACAGCGCCCACTACGATTTCAACGACGCGATCATCGCGCCGGCCGCCCGCTACTGGGTGCGGCTCGCCGAAACCTTCCTCACTGATGACAACGGGTGACGAACGATATGAGCGATACGTTTCTCTATACGAGCCCCCTCGATCCCCGCGCCAAGCCGCTGATCGATGAATTGATCCACGAATATGACAGCCGCTACGGCACCTATTTCAATGCCGAAGGCGCCGCAGCCGAATTGAACCGCTATCCCCCCGAAGCTTTCGCGCCGCCTCACGGCAATTTTCTCCTGTTGATCCGCAATGGCGAAACCATCGGCGGCGGCGCCTTCAAGCATTCCGACGATCGCACCGCCGAGTTCAAACGCATCTGGACACGCACGGACCTGCGCCGCCAGGGCCTTGCCCGCAAGGTGCTGGTGGAACTGGAGGCTCAGGCGGCCCGCCAGGGATACACCCGCATCTATCTGACGACCGGTTTCCGTCAGCCCGAGGCCGTCGGCCTCTATCTGAATTATGGCTATACCGCTCTCTTCGACACATCAGTTGATCCCGAGATCTACAAGAGCCTGCCTTTCGAGAAGGATATCACCCATCTCGTTCCACCGGTCTTCGGCACCGAGGCGGCCGAACCGCGCCTGCGCGTGGCCGGAGCAAATCTCTGAAGGCGACAAGACGATAATCATAAAAGGGAAGCACAATGGCACTGACGACGGATTTCGCGGGCATTGAGCCAGGCAGCAGAACGGCAGAACCGAAGCAGGACTATTCCCGTTACCGCATCGTGCCGGCGCGCCATCCCGAGCGGCTCGCAGGCACGATATTCGCGGCCGTCGTCATCATTGCCGTGCTCTATTCCACCTTCACCAATCCGCGCTGGGGTTGGAGCGTCTTTGCCGAATGGTTCTTTGCCGAACCAGTGCTCGTCGGCCTCGGCAGGACATTGCTCCTGACTGCTCTTGCCGCCATATCGGGCTCCATCCTCGGAACAGCCCTGGCGCTTGCCCGCGTCTCCAAGTCGCCGCTGCTATCAGGCCTTTCCTGGGGTTATATCTGGCTGCTGCGCTCGATCCCTATGATCGTGCTGCTCCTGATATTGAACAATCTCGGCTATCTCTATGAAACGATCAGGATCGGCATCCCGTTCACCGATAGGGTCTTGTTCGATTACCCCACGGTGCAGCTGCTGACGCCCTTCGCCGCTGCCTACCTCGGCCTGACGCTCAACCAGTCGGCCTTCTTCGCCGAGATCGTCCGCGGCGGCATTCTGTCGGTGGATCATGGGCAGCTGGAGGCCGCAGCCGCACTCGGTCTGCCGCGCCGCCGCCAGGCCTTCCGCATCGTGCTGCCG
>NZ_JABEPH010000296.1:0-7862 GCF_013004495.1 Rhizobium sp. SEMIA 4085 | reverse complement strand
TTACCAGGCGCCTCGGGGGCTCGGAGATGTGGATAAGACCCACTCTGGAGACGGCAGCGAAAGCCTTGGCGCGCGGGCGGGCATAGCAGCTGCCGCGGCAGCGTTGGGCGTCATGGCGCTGCAGCTTTCGGATACCTATTCCATTCCGGCTCTGCGGGCGCGCATTCGTCTGCTTCCGCGCATCTTCGGCGCCTGGGCGGCTGCCTTTGCCGTGACGGAAGCGATCTTTTCGCTCTTCCGCGATCTAGCATGGGCAGAGATAAACCTGCATGTTGCTTGGTTCTCGCTTGCCTCAGTCTTCCTGCTCGGCTCACGCTTCCTGGTCGCCTACGGCATCCGCAACTGGGCGCGCAACGGCGTCATGGAGCGCCGCGCCGTGATCGTCGGCGGCGGCGAACCTGCCAAGGATCTGATCCGCGTTCTCGAGCAGCAGGCAGACAACGATATCCGCATATGCGGCATATTCGACGACCGGGGCGAGAAGCGCTCGCCGGTCATGGTCGCAGGCTATCCGAAGCTCGGCACCGTTGCCGAACTGGTCGAATTCGTACGGCTGACCCGGATCGACATGCTGATTATCGCGCTGCCGCTGAGCGCCGAGGCGCGCATCCTGCAGCTTCTCAAAAAACTTTGGATCCTGCCGGTCGATATCCGCCTTGCGGCACATGCCAACCGCCTGCGGTTCCGACCGCGTGCCTATTCGCATATCGGCTCCGTGCCGATGCTCGACATTTTCAAGAAGCCGATCCGTGATTGGGACTCGGTCGCCAAACGAGGCTTCGACATCTTCTTCGCATCGCTTGCGCTTGTTTTGCTCTGGCCGGTGATGATCCTGACGGCCATTGCAATCAAGCTGACGTCCAAGGGTCCAGTCTTCTTCATGCAGAAGCGGCACGGCTTCAACAATGAGGTCATCAACGTCTTCAAGTTCCGCTCGATGTACACCAACATGAGTGATCACAACGCCAAGGTCGTAGTGACCAAGGGCGATCCGCGCGTGACGTCGGTCGGCCGCTTCATCCGCAAATCCTCGATCGATGAATTGCCGCAACTATTCAATGTGCTGAAAGGCGATCTCTCGCTCGTCGGCCCCAGGCCGCATGCAGTCCTGGCGCAGACCAAAGATCGCGCCTGGGGCGACATCGTTGAAGGCTATTTCGCCCGTCACCGCGTGAAGCCCGGCGTGACCGGCTGGGCGCAGATCAACGGCTGGCGCGGCGAGATCGACAATGACGACAAGATCAAGTTCCGCACCGCCTACGACCTCTACTATATCGAGAACTGGTCGCTCTGGTTCGATCTCAAGATATTGTTCCTGACGCCGGTGCGGTTACTCAACACGGAAAACGCCTATTGAGCCCGATCGAGGCGGCATATTCCCACGTCGCCCAACCGCAGCGCGCCGCACTGCGCTTCATCGGCTCGGCGATGGTTGCCTTCGGCGTCTTCCTCGCTGGCTTCGTCATCAATGAGCCTGCGCCTTACGAACTGTGGATGGCGGGGCTCGTCGGCATCTGGTTTATCCTCGGCCTTCGAATCTCGCGCTTCACCGCGATGCTTCTGACCCTGCTCCTGACCTTCAATGTCGGCGGCATGCTTTCACTGACGCAAATGAAGGACATGACCGGCGGGCCGATGTATGTCGCGGTCTCGACCTTCCTTGCCCTGACCTCTGTCTTCTATGCGGCCATCATTGAAGACAGCGCCAAGCGGCTGCCGCTGATCTTCAATGCCTGGGTCTTTGCAGCCGTCATCACCTCGTTGCTCGGTATACTTGGATATTTCCATGCCTTTCCCGGCGCCGAGGTCTTCACGCTCTACGACCGCGCGAAGGGCGCATTCCAGGATCCGAACGTCTTCGGACCGTTCCTGGTCGTACCGTCCCTCTATCTCATCCACGGCATATTGACGCGCGACCTGAAGACCTCGCCGTTGCGCGCCGCCGCGCTGCTGATCGTTGCGCTCGGCGTATTCCTGTCCTTTTCGCCCGCCGCCTGGGGCCTCTTCCTGCTCGGTGGGGTGCTGCTCGTCTTCCTGCTGCCCCTGAAGGAGCGAAGCGGCGCTTTCCGGCTGCGCATCCTCATCCTCTCGCTTCTGGCGATCGTTTTGATGGTCGCAGCCCTTCTGATTGCGCTTCAATTCCCGCAGGTCAGCGATTTGTTCAGCACCCGCGCACAGCTCGTCCAGGAATATGACGGCGAATATCTCGGCCGCTTCGACCGCCACCGCATCGGCTTTCAGATGATGATGGAAAGGCCGCTCGGTCTCGGCCCGATGGTGTTCGGCACCATCTTTCCGGAAGACGAGCACAATATCTGGCTGAAGACGCTGACGACCTATGGCTGGCTCGGCTTCGTCTCCTACGTGTCGCTACTCGTGTGGACGCTTTACCTCGGCCTCAAGAACCTCCTCAGGGATCGGCCCTGGCAGCCTTATCTGATGATCGCCTGGATCTGCATCATCGGCCACGCAGTCATCGGCAACGTGATCGACATCGACCATTGGCGGCATGTCTATCTTCTCCTCGGCATTGTCTGGGGGTGCGCCGCACTCGAACATCGCTACCGGCAGAGTTTCCCCGGCCATAGCGCGGTCTAAGTACTTGAGAACGGCGGCATTCGCGCTAAACTTCCAAGCATGATCACAGGAATGCAGATACGCGGCGCGCGCGCCATGACCGGGATGAGCATCGATGAGCTTGCCGCTGCGTCCGGCCTGACGCCGGAAGCTATAGAGGCGCTCGAAGACGGCGACGGAATGGGCGAGCCCGGCGCATTCCTTGCCGCCAAGCACGCGCTGGAGGCAGCCGGCGTGATCTTTATCGCCAGCGGCAATCAGGACGAAGGCGGCCCCGGCGTGCGTCTGCGGGCGCGCACGTCAAGCGACGACGGCATCCGGCCCGAAAACCTCAACGCCACCAACGACGACTGAGTGTGGCCCGCGCAAGGAACCAAAGGGATCCTTACGCGTTTTTCTTTCGATATCAAAACGTTGGGGAAAACATCTTGAACCGCAACAATGGTCTGTATTTCGTCATCGGCGCCTTGGTCGTCGTCATTGTCGGCCTTGGCGCCTATATTTTTAATGAGGAACGCAAGCCCGATGGCATCGAACTTCGCATCGGCCAGAACGGCATTTCCGTCGAGGAAAAGTGAGGACTAGAGATAGGCCTTCGCAAGGGCGGCGAGTTTCGTGCTGTCCTTGGCGCCCTGGCGATAGAGCTGGATGATCAGCGCGCCGAGGTGCTCGGCTTCGGGGGTGTTGCGGCTTAGTCCCCTCGCCTTGCAGACGACATCCAACACGCCGGAAATCACATCTAGGTCTTCCGAAAAGAGCGGCAGATCACGGGGATGAAAAGGTGTATCGAGCATCGAGCCGCACTTCCCATGAGGGCGAAAGCACAACTAGCATCATTCGCCGGCCGCCCATCCATGGCCGACGATATAGATAATATGCGCGCCGATTTCCGGCTTGGCAACTGGAACAAATGTCTCGTGGTCGCAGGCTGGATTCCGGCGCGCCTGCGCTTGTGCCGGCGCCCTGACTGGCGATCTGCCTGCTTTTTTTGCATGCCAGTCGAGCTTACGCTTTCCCGCATAAAACAGAGCACCATTTACTTGGTGCGCCAGAGGCGCGCGACACGGAAACGTTGCGCCGTTACGCGGCAAAACATTTGAAGGCCAATAGTAATGGGAATTCGACTGACGATTTTGATAGCTGCTCTGGTGTTATCCGGCTGCACCAGCGGCTCCGAAGGAATTGAGCCGATACGCGGAAGCATCACATATGGAGGCCAGCCACCGGTGCGGCTTAGCAAATCGCCACCCGGCTCTGTTCTGCCCCATCAATTTATCGACCCGACCGGCCGATGGGTGGAGGAAACCTACATCATTCAACCGGACAGAAGCCTCAAGCTCGTAAGACGGCGTGATGTAGTCGACAGCGCCGATTGAGTGGACACAAGCAAAGGAAAGGCCGGTGCGACACCGGCCTTTCCTAGGAAGCACATCGGTTACTTGTTACCACATAATTCTGCCATGTCGGTCTGGTCGTCGCCGCGACCAGGAGAGGTCCGCGCCTTGTCGTACGCAGAGCAATTGCCTTCCATGGAGCCTCCCCGAGTCATGGTCGTGCTGCCGGTTACATTGGGATCAACCCCAGCAGGCGCATTGCTATTGTTGCCGAAAGGATAGTCTTCCCCTTCCTGCACCGATGGGGGCGAACGCGTTGAGCTGGCCGAAGCGCCTTGGCTCTGGGCATAGGAAGCCGATGTTGCCATGCCGAGGGCCAGAATGGATGCTGCTAAAAGTTTTGTTGGCATAACGTCCTCCAGTGTTGCGTGGGTGACGGCAGGCTAACCCTAAGGGGACGGGCTTGTTCCGGAAACACCGGCGCTGCATGATAACAGCTCATCACGCTTTCGCGAGCGGCCGGTTTCTTCCAGCGCTGCCATGACGAGCTCTCGGTCAAGTTTTTCCTGAGATGTGAATGTGATAAATGGTCGGGGCGACTGGACTAGATGTATGCTCCGGCAAGGGAATTTGGCAATCGGGTCTACCGAAGCGCGACCAAGATCTGCGCCTTTCAACCGTGTAACGCCCGCGACGATGGGCATCCGCTGCCGGGCTCGCCTTTATATGGGCGAAGACATTTTTGAGGCGGACTTGTTCAACAAGCACTGGATTTGCCTGGCGTCGACTGCGACGTTCCAAAACAGGTGACGCCAAAAATGGAACTCTGTAAATTATTGAATCTATTATCGTTTAACTCTGTTCAGAGCCCGAAGTAACTGTTCCAGATAGAAATAGCGGCCAGTCGGACGTTGCCCCACCAGCCGCCTTTTCGTATACCCAACGATAACTCGTTGAATGAACGAGTAAAAATCTCGGAATGGCCGGATTTGAACCGACGACCCCTTGACCCCCAGTCAAGTGCGCTACCAGACTGCGCTACATTCCGTTACGCCGAAACGGCTTGATCCTGTTAGTCTTTTGGGTTTTTAGGCGCAAGGGAAAAATCGACGAGTGAGAATAAAAATGGAACGGAACGTACGAAAAAGCGCGAGTTAGAGCAGAAAGTCCCACCAGAGTCCCCGGGCGTTCACTTAGCGTTCGGCAGCCCTTACCCCCACAAGGTTAACGGACGATAAGCCCACGCAAGCTAACACGCCTAGACGAGGATGAACGCGACGAGGTTTTAGTAAGCTTAGGAGAAGCAATGGCGCGCAAGGAGATCAACCGGGAATCCCTTTTTGGCAGCGATCGATGCGAGAAATAGAGGAATTGAATTGGCTTGATTATCCGGCGAGATCGGTCTTCATTGTCCCGAATTCAGGATAAATGGGGGTGGTCCATGCTGCGTGACTTCAGCGACACGGCGGCGTTCGTAAAGGTCGTGCAGGAGGGCAGCTTCACCGGTGCCGCACGGGCGCTGCGAACGCCGAAGACGCGGATCAGCCGCAAAGTTCAGGAATTGGAGGCGCGGTTAGGGGCCCAGCTTCTCCACAGGACAACGCGCAGCCTGAAGCTCACCGAAGCCGGCACGATCTACTTCCAGCGTTGCGAGGGCTTGGTCAAAGATATCGAAGATGCCGAAAACGCTGTGGCCGAGCTGCAGCAACATCCCAAGGGCTGGCTCAGGATCACATCTCCACATTGGTTGTCGACCCGCATTTTAGCGCCGGTGCTCAGCGAATTCAGAAGGTTCTACCCGGATGTCTATCCACAGTTGCTTCTGGCCCATGAGGTGCTGGATGTCGTTGCCAAGGATATTGATATCGCCCTGCGTCTGTGGGAGGGACCCATGCCCGATTCCTCGCTCACTGCCCGCCGACTTGGCGATCTGCCAATGGGCATATATGCGGCTCCCGCTTATCTTGAAAGGCACGGAAGCCCTTCGAATCCGGCAGAGCTCGCAGATCACGCTTGCCTGTTGACACAGTTCTATTTCGACAAGCCGGTCCACGCCTGGCCTCTGACGCGCGAGGGGCGGTGCAACGAGTTTCCGGTACGGCCCGTTGCGGTGGCCAGCGATCCCGAAGGGTTGCACGGCTTTCTGCTGGCCGGCGAAGGCCTGCAAATGACCAGTCATCTCCGTGTCAGGGCGGACGTCGCGGCAGGACGCCTCGTCCACGTGCTGCCCGAATGGTCCGGACCGGCCCCCACGCTTTACGCGATGAGAGCAGGCGGACGTATCCAGCCGCCAAAGGTCAGGGCGTTTCTCGACTTTCTGGTGCCGAGGCTGAAGCTTGCTGAGATCCGCGACGAGAATGCTGCTGCTTCGCACTGAACGGCTCTGCGGCAGGGCGTGGTGAGGAGGCTTCTTGTTCCGGGTGGTCGCAAGCAGTTCGCTGGTCGCACGGGGCCTATTGAAGCCGGGACTGATCGCGACCGGTGCCGCCCGGACATGAAACCGGCGCAACGGGCTCCGCTCCGTTGCGCCGCGATGGGTCGTTTTCAAGAGGCATAATTGACGGGAACCCATTCGTAATTCGTCGCATCGCGGCGAACATGGCCGATGCCCGGAAAGGCAATGTGAGCGCCGGCCACCAGGTATTTGCCGTCGGTCGCATCCGCGAAGGCCGCCTCCCTGGCACGAATCGCCTCGGCCTGATCCGTATCGAACTGGATCGCCACGTCCGGCTCGTCGAACTGAAGCACGTTTCCATGGGTAATGTCGCCCCAGAAAACGATCTTTGCGCCTGCGCTTTCCACGACTATCGAGCTGTGCCCCGGCGTGTGCCCGGCCCGCAGGATCGAGCCGATGCCCGGCAGGATTCCGGCATTATCGGCGAAGGTGCGAACCCTGCCGGCTTCGGCATAGGGCCCCAGACTCTCATGCGCCTCGACGAAATAGCTTAGCGGCACGTTGGCCGATCGGCTTTCCCCAGGCGTTTCCATCCAGAAATCATGTTCACGCTTGTTGACGTGAACGGTCGCGTTGGCGAACACCGGCTTGCCCTTGATCGTCAGCCCGCCGGAATGGTCGGTATGGATATGCGTCAGGATGATGTCGTCAATCTGGTCCGCTTTGTAGCCGGCCGCCTCGAGATTGGCGACGAGCTCGCCGAGCGCACCATCGAGATAGGCGCCTGTGCCGGCGTCGATCAGCACCAGCCTGTCCCCCGTGTTGACGAGGAAGGCGTTGACCGACGTATCTGTGGGCGTGCCCATGAACGCCGCAGCCAGCGCTCTGCGCGCATCTTCGGCGTCGGTGTTTGTGTAAAGCTCCGGAAGCGGCAACGGAATAGTACCATCCGAAAGCGCCGTCAGTTCGAAGTTCCCAAGCTTCATTCTGTAAAAGCCGGGAGCCTGGAAAGGCTGAAAGGGTGCCTTCGCGAGGGCCGGGGTGAAGCCGCCCGAAACGGTTCCCGCTGCAAAAAGCGCCGCTGCGCTCTTGATGAGGCCTCTACGGGTGAGCATGGCAGTTCTCCGTGTTTGACGTTTCGTCCACCGTTTCCATGTTGATGGCTAACTGGTGTGAGCAGAAATCTAATCGGGTTCGGATAATCGCAGTAGGCGATGAAAACGGACCGCATTGTCTCGAAATTAGATACAATGCGCAGGCGTCTATGCATGAGGGGAGACGGGTTTGCAGTCCCGGGTGCGATTAGCACACCGCTGCACCGGCAGTTGTTCAAGGCCGAACCTTGCCAGGAAAGGTAAACGTCCGCGTCGCGAGCCATGCACGGACATACCGGCGGTATCGGCGAGCGGCAGCTACGGGCCGAAGGCTGTCCTTGGGCCGACTGGCGTAGGTGCGTTATAAGTCTCCTGCTCTTACCAAAGACGTTCACGACGCTTGCGCCGTGTTTCACCTTTCGGCGGTGACCGGGATTGCTCGATAGGGTTCGTTGCGGCTCA
>NZ_JABEPH010000295.1:0-7877 GCF_013004495.1 Rhizobium sp. SEMIA 4085 | reverse complement strand
GATGAGCGCGGCACCCGAGGTCAGCGGGCTCGGCATGGCAAGGAGGCCCTTGGCTTCGGGTTTCGTCAGATCCTTCCAGCTCGCCGGCTTCATCGAGGCCGAGGTATTGTACATGATGCCGGTGGTGATCAGCTTCGTGGAATAGTAGTGGCCGTCAGCATCGTACAATGCGGCGTCGTAGCTTGCGGCTTCCGGCGACTTGTAGGCGAGCAGCTTGCCGGCCTCCTTGAGGCGCTCCAGCGTCACCGTATCGGCGATCAGCAACACGTCGGCAACTGGGTTGCCGGCTTCGATCTCGGCCTGCAACTTCGCCATGATCTTCGGCGTGCCGTCGCGCACCCAGTCGACCTTGACGTCCGGATTTGCGGCCATGAAGCCATCGACCGTCGCCTGCGCGTCCTCGTTCGGCTGGCTGGTATAAAGCACGAGATTGGTAGCCTCAGCCGAAACGGAAACGAGACCGGCAGCCAGCAATGCGGCAAAGATGGAGACCTTTTTCATGGCAATTCCCTCATGATGAACATGACGGTTCCATAGAGAGGCCGAATAACATGATTGTGACAGTCGGCCATGGGCCTCCGCGAATACTGGCGCGAGCCGCACTTGACCACGACGGTACCCCGCTATTTTCTAACCCGCGTTTCTTTTTTTGATTTTGAATTTGGGAGATGAGCAATGGAATATCGCCTACTTGGCCGCTCGGGCCTCAAGATTTCGACCGTGACGATGGGCACGATGACCTTCGGCGGCAAGGGCTGGGCGAAGATGGTCGGCGATCTCGGCGTTTCCGAAGCCCGCCGCCTCGTCGATCTGTGCCTCGATGCGGGCGTCAACCTGATCGACACCGCCGATGTCTATTCGGCCGGCGTCTCGGAGGAAATTCTTGGCGAAGTCCTTGGCGGCAAGCGCAAGAACGGCGTGCTGATCGCGACTAAGGCGCGCTTCCCGATGGGCGACGGCCCGAACGATGCGGGCTCGTCGCGCCAGCACCTGATCGCGGCTTGCGAGGCAAGCCTCAAGCGCATGAAAACCGATGTCATCGATCTCTATCAGCTTCACGAATGGGACGGCCAGACGCCGCTCGAAGAAACCATGGAGGCCCTCGATACGCTCGTGCACCAGGGCAAGGTCCGCTATGTCGGCTGCTCGAACTTTTCAGGCTGGCACATCATGAAGGCGCTCGGCATTAGCGAAAGGGACAAGCGCCAGCGCTTCGTCAGCCAGCAGATCCATTATACGCTCGAAGCCCGCGACGCCGAATACGAGCTGCTGCCCGTCAGCATCGATCAGGGGCTCGGGGTTCTCGTCTGGAGCCCGCTGGCAGGTGGTCTCCTCTCCGGCAAGCATCGCCGCAATCAGGCCGCACCGGAAGGCACCCGTCAGTTCGCCGGATGGACCGAACCACCGATCCGCGACGAAAACCGCCTCTGGAATATCGTCGAGACGCTGGTGGCGATCGCCGAGAGCCGCAGTGTATCGGCCGCGCAGGTGGCGCTTGCCTGGCTGATCGGCCGAAAGGCCGTGACTTCCGTCATCATCGGGGGACGCACCGAAGCGCCGTTCAAGGACAACCTCGCCGCTGCCGAACTGAAGCTGACCGAGGAGGAGCGCAGGCGCCTCGACGACGTCAGCCTGCCGCCGGTCATCTATCCCTATTGGCACCAGCTCAATACGGCGAGCGTCCGCCTGAGTGAGGCGGACATGGAATTGTTCGCCCCGCACCTGAAGAAATAGGCTTCTAAGGGATCGGCGGCGCTCAGCTGCCGATTTCCTTTGCGATCAACTTGCCGAGGCGGCCGATGCCTTCCTCGATCATGACGTCGTTGGCGCAGGAGAAACTGACGCGGATCGTGTTTTCACCCGAGCCGTCGGCAAAGAAGGCCCTGCCGGGAACGAAGGCGACCTTTGCGGTCTCTATCGATTTTGCAAGCAGCGCCGCACCGTCCATGCCCTTCGGCAGCGTGATCCAGATGAACATGCCGCCTTCCGGTTTCGTCCAGGTGATACCGGCTGGCATATGCTTGGCAAGTGCGGCCAGCATCGCGTCGCGGCGGTGGCTGTAGGCCGCCTTGATCTTTGCGACCTGCGCATCGAAGCCGCGCTCGGCGACCTTCGTGATCGCCATCTGGTTGATCGTCGAGGAATGCAGGTCAGCGGCCTGCTTCATCAGCACCAGCTTACGGATAACCGGCGCGTTGGCGACGACGAAACCGACGCGAAGGCCGGGCGCAAGCGTCTTCGAGAAGCTACCGCAATAGATCGTGCGCGTGTTGTCGATATGCCGCTTCTTGGCGATCTCCAGCGCCAGGATTGGCGGGATAGGCTCGCCGTCATAACGCAGGGACTGATAGGCGGCATCTTCGATAACGGCGATATCGAGTTCTTCCGCAAGTTCGAGTACATTTTCACGGCCCGCGCGATCGACGGTCTCGCCGGTCGGGTTCGAGAAGTCCGCCGAGAGATAGGCGAACTTCACCTTGCCGCCGTTCTGGGCGGCGGTGGCGCGGTAGGAATCCGGCGTCCGGTTGCCGTTCGGCGTCAACTGATCGTAAGACGGCTCGTATGCATTGAAGGCCTGCAACGCGCCGAGATAGGTCGGCCAGGCGACGAGCGCCGTATCCTTCGGCGACAGGAAGAGCTTGCCAAGATAATCGAGGCCCTGCTGCGAACCCGAAACGATGAAGACATTGTCGAGCTCACAAAAGATGTCGAGCGCCGCCATCTGCTTCACCAGCCATTCGCGCAGCGGCTTGTAACCTTCGCTCACCGAATACTGCAGCGCCGAGCTGACTGCCGCACTATTGAAAATATCGGCATAGGCCGCCTGGAATTCCTTGTCGGGAAACAGCGCCGGATCCGGAATTCCGCCGGCAAACGAAATGATGTCCGGCTGGTCAAGAAGCTTCAGCAGCTCGCGGATTTCCGATGCACGCATGCGCGAGGATCGCGTCGCAAACATATTCTCCCAATTCAACATGGGCATTTCCTCATATTTTCTATAGCCGCAACCAGACCACGCAGCGGCATTTATGTCAATAATACTGACCTATTTTCTTGTCACGGTGACAAGTTTCAGGTCTTGTATTCGAAAGCTGCAGGCACAGGAATAGCGAGACAAAGGAAATCGAGCGGATCTTGACTGCCCTCTCGGCCTCTCACAAGTTGGCCATGGCCGACGCTATCGTCTATGCGACGGCAGAGCTTCACGATGCCGATATTTTAACGCTGGACGCTCGCTTCAAAGATTTGGAGCGTACCGTCTACTTCGAGAAAGCTTGATGACACCCTCATTCTATGACGAAAATGCCGAGGTCTATGCCTCGCGGAACCGCGAGCTGCCGACAGCGCGGCTCGACGCCTTTCTCTCCGCCCTACCTTCCGGCGCCCGCATCCTCGAACTCGGCTGCGGCGGTGGACAAGATAGTGCCTATATGCTCTCCAAAGGCTTCGACGTGATGGCGACGGATGGCTCGGTGGAACTGGCCAAGCAAGCTGAAAAACTGATCGGCAAGCCCGTCAAGGTGATGCGCTTCGAGGAGTTGGAAGCCAAGGACGAATTCGACGGCATCTGGGCCGAGGCCAGCCTGCTGCATGTGCCGCGAAAGGACTTGCCCGCTGTACTAGCCCGTATCCGCCAGGCGCTGAAGGATGGCGGCGCGCTCCATGCAAGTTTCAAGGCGGGGACGGCAGAGGGACACGATAGCTTCGGCCGGTATTACAACTACCTTTCCGCGGCCTGTTTGTCCGAATTGCTGATGGCCGGCGGCTGGCGGAACATCACCATCGATGAAGCCGATGGTAGCGGTTACGACAACAAGCCGACGCGCTGGCTTCACCTGCGAGCACAATAATGCAAGGGCCGGAGCTTCCGCCCCGGCCCTTCCAATTCCGGCAGTCAAGACACGCTTAGTTCACGCTCTTGTCGACCAGCTTGTTCTTGCCGATCCACGGCATCATGCCGCGGAGCTTCGCGCCGACTTCTTCGATCTGGTGCGAGTCGTTGACGCGACGGATGCCCTTGAAGCGCGAGCCGCCGGCGCGGTATTCCTGCATCCACTCCGACGTGAACTTGCCCGTCTGGATGTCTTTGAGGACGCGCTTCATTTCGGCCTTGGTTTCTTCGGTGATGATGCGCGGGCCGGTGACATATTCGCCCCACTCGGCCGTGTTCGAGATCGAGTAGTTCATGTTGGCGATGCCGCCTTCATAGATCAGGTCGACGATCAGCTTCACTTCGTGCAGGCACTCGAAATACGCCATTTCCGGAGCGTAGCCAGCTTCGACCAGCGTTTCGAAACCAGCGCGGATGAGCTCGACGAGACCGCCGCATAGGACGACCTGTTCGCCGAAGAGGTCGGTTTCGCACTCTTCGCGGAAGTTGGTCTCGATGATGCCCGAACGGCCGCCGCCGACGCCGCAGGCGTAGGAAAGAGCGAGTTCAAGCGCATTGCCGGACGCGTTCTGGTGAACGGCAACGAGGCAGGGAACGCCGCCGCCCTTCTGGTATTCGCCGCGAACCGTATGGCCCGGGCCCTTCGGCGCGATCATGACGACGTCAACAGAAGCCTTCGGCTCGATGAGGCCGAAGTGGACGTTGAGGCCGTGTGCGAAAGCGATGGCGGCGCCGTCGCGGATGTTGGCAGCGATTTCCGACTTGTAGATGTCGGCCTGCAGCTCATCAGGCGTCGCCATCATCATCAGGTCGGCCCACTTGGCGGCTTCTGCAACCGTCATGACCTTAAAGCCGTCGGCTTCGGCCTTCTTGACGGTCGGCGAACCAGCCTTGAGCGCGATGACGACATTGCCGGCGCCGCTGTCCTTCAGGTTCAGCGCGTGGGCGCGGCCCTGCGAACCGTAGCCAATGACGGCGACCTTCTTGGACTTGATGAGATTGAGATCGGCATCACGATCGTAATAGACGCGCATTTGAAGTTCCTTCCCTTTTGCTTGTCGTGTTGATGTGTAAAACAGCGGAACTCAGCTCAGCGCCGGCATTTCCGCTAAAACCTTCTCCGTGCCGTAGAGCCGGAGGAAAGCAGTCACCGCCTTCTCCGCCTGCCGCGCGGTATCCTTGAGACCTGGCTCGCCGAGCAGCATGCGCACATGCAGGTCAGAGACGATCAGGCCGTAAAGCGTGTGATAGGCCTCGTCGGCATCATAAAAGCGCAGCAGCCCTGCCCGCTTCCCCGCATCGATCAGCGCCATGGCGCGGCGGTCGATCTGGCGGCGGCCGCGCTCCAGAAGCAGCTTGCCGAGCTTCGAGCCGTCGCGATGCGACTGGCCGATCGCCAGCCTGTTTAGCGCCAGCGAAACATCGCCGGCCAGAACCTCCAGCAGGTCGCGTGCGAAGAGGACGACATGGTCATGCAGACTCGTCGCCGTCAGCCGTTCGCCGTTGCGCTCGAACGTGCGCACCTTGCTGGCCTGATAGGCAATCATCGCCGACAGCAGGCCATCGCGGTCACCGAACCATTTGTAGAGGCTTTCCTTGGAGCAGTTGGCAGCGCGTGCGACGCCCGACGTCGTCAGCGCCTTCTCCCCGCCATCGACAAGGAGTTGCAGCGCCTGCTCCAGAACGGCGTTCTGACGGGGCGAAAATTCGCTGGGCTCCAAGGTTTCGACAGACACGATATGCGCTCCCAAAATACGTACCGTACGGTACGGTTCGTGGATGCTTATTGCGCAGTCGTTCTCGCCCGTCAAGAGGGGGCGAGAACGAAGCAAAAATTTACTGCAGCCGGCCGCTCTATTCGGCAGCGGTCGCCGAGCGCTCTGCCTCGACGTCGCGCGCAGGCGAGATGCCGTAGAGACGGCTGTATTCCCGGCTGAACTGCGACGGGCTTTGATATCCGACGCGATGCCCGGCCATTCCGGCATCCAGCCGCTCGATCAGCATCAAGCGACGCGCCTCGTGCAGGCGGAGCTGCTTCTGGAATTGCACCGGCGTCAGCGCGGTGACGGATTTGAAATGATGATGGAACGACGAGACGCTCATGCCAACAAGCTCGGCGAGCGCTTCAATCCTTAAGGGTCTTGCATAATTTTCCCTGAGCCATCCCACGGCGCGGGCAATCCTGTTGCTCTGGCTTTCTGCGAGCGCAATGTTCAAGAGGTGTGGGCCGACGGGCCCGGTCAGCACGCGATAGAGGATTTCCTGCTCGATCAGCGGTGCCATGGCAGCGATATCATTTGGACGGTCGAGCAGGCGCACCAGCCGCACGGCCGCCTCCAGCAGTTCCGGCGGCGCGGCGTTGACCGCCATGCCCCGCAGCCCCTCGGTGTGCGCCGCTGGACGCGGGATATCGACGCGGCGCAGAAGCGCAGCAACCCTTTCGGCATCGATCGCCATTGCAAAGCACAGATGGGGCGCGTCCGGGCTTGCCTCCGTGACGCGCCACGCGACCGGAAGGTCAAGTGACGTCAAAAGATAGTCGCCGGTGCCGTAGTTCAGCGTTTCCGTCCCGAGCCTGACGCTCTTTGCGCCCTGCAGCACCATGGCGACGCACGGTCGGTAGGCCGAGTGAAAGGGTCCCGCCGGCTTTGAACGGCGGCTCAGGAAGAGGTTGCCAATGGCCGTCGCGAACTCGCCCTCCCCGGATGTATGGCGCGCCGCGATGGACGAGATTTCCTGATAAGGGTTGAAGGGCAATGTCATGGGATAACTCGTTGTGAGATGGCGCAGGTCCACCTTATCTAAGCTTCACGGCAGCATCCTACAAACCCGAAGTCGCATTATCAGGTCTCAGGAAGGAAGCGAGTGGCCGCCACTGCGAAAATGGACCGCTGGGACAGCCCGGCGTCAGGATCGGCCGTTGCGGCATTCGCGAAACCTCCTATTGTGCCAAGTTGCAAAAGCTCATGCGGAACACGCTTTGGTCAGTGCGTTGCGGCAATGAATTTGAGCCTATCGAGAGGAAAAGATGCGTTTTATCAATCCTATTCCTTTCGTTCGCGACATCGATCGGTCGAAAGAATTCTACAACAAGCTGCTCGGTCTGAAAATTATCGAGGACGCCGGAAATTTCGTCCTTTTCGAAACCGGCTTTGCAATCCATGAGGGACGATCGCTTGAACAAACGGTCTGGCGCCGGACGCGTGAGGGAGCCCAATCCTATGGGCGAAGAAACTGGCTCTTGTATTTTGAAGATGGCGATGTCGATGCCGCCTTTGAAAAGATCGCGCCGCATGTGGAGTTGATCCACCCCGTAGAAAAACAAGCGTGGGGACAGAGGGTCTTCCGTTTCTACGATCCGGATGGGCACGCAATAGAAATTGGCGAGCCACAGAGCTGAAGAGGAACATTTGACTCTGAACTGGCCGGATTATCCTGACAGGTCAGGTGAACCCTGAGCGCGAAAGCAGCCTTCGAATTGGAGACGCTAGTCGCTCGATACGGCTGCATTTTCGTCTGTGAAGAGCGATTGCGGCGTGCCACGAGTGCACCGCCGACAAGGGCAGCTGATCGGCTGAGACGCGGGCTGCTGGATGAGGCAACAACTCAAAGGTTGCTAACTCTCCTCAGGCCGGTTCAAGAAACGGTCGAGGGGAAGAGCACCACAGCCAGTCGGTCGTGGAAACGCGTCGGTCCCGCTGGTTCCGCTAATCATCATCCTTTAGCACGGCGCAGCACACCTGAATGACAGCGCCGAAGCTGCGGACTTCCGCCAATAGCATTTGCTGGCGGTAACGGATTTGCAGGATCGTGCAAAAAGCTCGCAGGATTGCTCTAACGCCTCTTAGCAGTTTCGATGCATCGTCCGGCCGTCCAATTCCTCAAATCAAAGGAAGATTCAGATGGCTATTGCAAAAGGCTATGCCGCCACTGACGCGTCAAAACCGCAGGCGCACTTCCCCTTTGACCGCCGTGAACCGCATGA
>NZ_JABEPH010000294.1:0-7879 GCF_013004495.1 Rhizobium sp. SEMIA 4085 | reverse complement strand
GGCATCGCACACGCACGGGATGAGCGTGCTGATGGGCGCTCCCAATGTCGTGCGCGGCAAGTCTCACTCAGGCAACATCGCCGCTCGCGATCTTGCAGAGCGCGGCGTCCTCGACGTACTCTCTTCCGATTACGTACCGCTCAGCTTGCTTTACGCACCCTTCATTCTTGCCGACGAGGTGGAGACCATTTCGTTGTCCAAGGCCATCGCGATGGTGACCGCCACGCCCGCGCGCACCGTCAGCCTCAATGATCGCGGCCGGATCGATACCGGCCTTCGTGCCGATCTTGTCCGCGTCTTCCGCGACGAGGGCGTGCCGGTGACCCGTTCGGTCTGGCGCGAAGGGCGCCGGGTCGCATGATCCCCTCGCACGAGCCACATTTGGTACCCGGCACAGAGCGAGGCATCATGGTCGTTGTCGTCGGCCCGAGCGGCGCCGGCAAGGACACGCTGATAAACTTGGCGGCAAAGCATTTTGCCGGCCGTCCCGACGTGCATTTCGTTCGCCGCGTCATCACACGGGACCGCGATGCCGGCGGCGAAGATCATCTGTCCGTTTCCGACGGAGGCTTCGTCTCTATGGAGCAATCCGGCAACTTCGCCGTTTGGTGGGAGGCCCATGGCCTGAAATACGGCATTCCAGCAGAGGTTTCCGTCGCGCTCGCCAAGGGACACCTGGTAATCGCCAACGGCTCCCGCTCGGCACTCCACCTCTTCCAGGCCGTTTTTCCCCGCCTCAAGGTCATCAACGTGACCGCCCGCCCGCAAGTGCTGGCCGGCCGCCTCGAAGCCCGCGGCCGCGAGACGCACGAAGACATTATGGCCCGCCTCGCCCGCGGTCCGCTGACCGTACGGGGCGATTACGACGTCACCGAACTGGACAACAGCGGCTCGCTGGAAGAAGCCGGGCGCAAGATCATCGAGACGCTCAACAGCTTCCTTACGAAAATTGGTTAGCCGGCGTCATTCTTCGCGCCCCGACACGATCTCACGTTTGCCGACATGGTTCGCGGGACCGACGAGGCCTTCCTTTTCCATGCGCTCCACAAGCGATGCCGCGCGGTTGTAGCCGATGCCGAGGCGGCGCTGGATGTATGAGGTCGAGCACTTCTTGTCGCGCAGCACGACCTTGACCGCCTGATCGTAAAGCTCGTTGCCGTCCTCGGACGCGATCGCGCTCTTGTCGAAGACGGCGCCTTCTTCCGGCTCGGCATCCTCCTCTTCGTCAGCCGTGACCGTATCCAGATATTCCGGACGGCCCTGCGTCTTCAGATGCGCGACGACCTTTTCGACCTCGAGGTCGGAGACGAACGGGCCGTGGACACGAGAAATCCTGCCGCCCCCTTGCATGTGCAGCATGTCGCCCTGGCCGAGCAGCTGCTCGGCGCCTTGCTCGCCAAGGATCGTGCGGCTGTCGATCTTCGACGTGACCTGGAAGGAGATGCGAGTCGGGAAATTCGCCTTGATGGTGCCGGTGATGACATCGACCGACGGACGCTGTGTCGCCATGATGAGATGGATGCCGGCGGCGCGCGCCATCTGCGCCAGGCGCTGGATCGCGCCCTCGATCTCCTTGCCGGCAACCATCATGAGGTCAGCCATTTCGTCGACGATGACGACGATGTAGGGCATCGGCGTCAGGTCCATTTCCTGCTGCTCTTCGATCGGCGCGCCTGTGCCCTTGTCGAAACCGGTCTGGACCATGATGCGGACTGTCTCGCCCTTTTCGCGGGCCTGCGCGACACGGCCATTGTAGCCGTCGATGTTGCGCACGCCGAGGCGCGACATTTTGCGGTAGCGCTCCTCCATCTCGCGCACCGCCCATTTCAGCGCCATCACGGCCTTCTTCGGATCGGTGACGACGGGCGTCAATAGGTGCGGGATGCCGTCATAGACGGACAGTTCCAGCATCTTGGGATCGACCATGATGAGACGGCATTGTTCCGGCGTCATGCGATAGAGCAGCGAGAGGATCATAGTGTTGATGGCGACGGATTTACCGGAGCCCGTGGTGCCGGCAACCAGCAGGTGCGGCATCTTCGCAAGTTCGGCGATCACCGGCTCGCCGCCGATCGTCTTTCCGAGGCCGAGTGCCAGCTTGTAACCGCTCTTCTCGAAATCCTGGCTCTCGATCATCTCGCGGAAATAGACCGTCTCGCGCATCGCGTTCGGCAATTCGATGCCGATGACATTGCGGCCAGGCACCACGGCGACACGGGCCGACAGCGCCGACATGGAGCGGGCTATATCGTCGGCAAGGCCGATGACGCGCGACGACTTCACTCCGGGTGCAGGTTCGAATTCGTAAAGCGTTACGACCGGACCTGGGCGGACATGAATGATCTCGCCCTTGATGCCGAAGTCCTCCAGCACGCTTTCCAGCAGCCCGGCATTCTGCTCCAGCGTTTCCTGCGGCATGATCTCGCCAAAACGCTCCGGTGGTTCCTGCAGCAGCGAGCGGGGCGGAAACTCGTAGCCGGATGGATCGATTTTCGCCGGGATTGTCTTCTGCGTTACAGCCCGCGGTGCGGGCGCCAGGGCTGCAGCGGCCTGCACGCGAACTGGCATCGGCGCGATCGGCTGCGTTCTCGCGGTCACCGGTGGGGCGGCCGGTCGAGCTGCCGGAGCCACGTTCGATATAGACCTTACAGGCGCTGGAGCGGCTGTGGCCGTGGCTGGTGCGTCGGGCTTTTGCGGCCTCCCTCCGGGGCGCCATTCCATCACGCGGAAGTGTTGGATGAGCGATTCCGGCGTGACCTCAACCTTTGGCAGGAAAGCAACTGGTAGGGTAATCGGGGGCGCAGTCGCCTCCTCGAAGGCCATGACTTCCCAGAAGGCGAAATCGGAAATGCCGGTCAGCTCGGACGAAGCGCGAAATTCCGGCTCGACCTGAATTTCGGCGACATGTTCGGGATGATCGGTCTCGGACGCGGATGGAGCGGCTTCCGGCAGGTAGACGTCGAACGGCACGTCAATCATCATCGGGGCGCTTGACTCGACATCAACTGCCGGCCCTTCGCTGACGATCTCCTCGCAAGACGACTGTTCCGATTCGGCCGGCACGCGGCGTTTACTGATCAGGTTTTCCGGCGTGCGGGTAAAACGCACGTTCGGTGCAAGCGAGAAATTGCTTTGCCAAACCGGCGCTGCGGGAGCGACATTTATGTCATCGCCCGCATGCTGTACGTCTATTTCCGAGGAAAAATCACCGGCATCCGTCAAATTCGTTCTGGGAAAACGCATGCGCCCGCTACTCACTCAATTTCTGACCCATCCGGATTAGAAAACGAAGGTTAACAAGTTCCTTCCAACCTTGTCGAAAAGACACACCTACAGAACCAAAAACCTATATTTGCCAATTAGTTAAGTCATCAAGAAAAATCTTTGGGGCCGGAAGGACGAAGCGCTCAATGCGCTTGGTCCCAATTGGTCGCGGCGCGCGCATCGACCTTCAACGGCACGCGCATTTCGAGCGCCGGCATGGCGGCGTTTTCCATGACGGATACAATGATCGGCATCGCCTTTTCGACGTCGGCATCCTCGACTTCGAAGATCAGTTCATCGTGCACCTGCAACAGCATGCGCACCCGATCCTCAAGTCCGGCTTCGGCGAGTGCCGGTTCGATCTTGATCATTGCCCGGCGGATGACATCGGCTGCCGAGCCCTGGATCGGTGCGTTGATCGCAGCCCGCTCGTTGAAGGCGCGCACCGAAGGATTGGAGGAGCGGATTTCCGGATAGTTGATTCGCCGCCCGAAGATCGTTTCGACATAGCCTTTGTCGCGCGCCATCTGTTTGCGGCTGTCCATATAGTCGCGAATGCCGGGGAAACGCTCGAAGTATTTCTTGATGTAGTCACTCGCTTCCGAGCGCTCGATCGAGAGCTGGTTGGCAAGGCCGAAGGCGGAAATGCCGTAGATGATGCCGAAGTTGATCGCCTTGGCGCGGCGGCGCACTTCGGCCGGCATGCCATCGACAGGAACGCCGAACATTTCGGAGGCCGTCATCGCGTGAATATCGATGCCTTCGGCAAAAGCCTGGGTCAGCTGCGGAATTTCCGCGACATGGGCGAGCACGCGCAGTTCGATCTGGCTGTAATCGGCCGAGATCAGCTTATGCCCGGGCGTGGAGATGAAAGCGGTGCGGATTTTCCGGCCTTCCAGCGTTCGCACCGGAATGTTCTGCAGGTTCGGCTCGGACGACGAAAGCCGCCCTGTCGTCGTCGAAGCCAGCGAATAGGAGGTGTGGACGCGCTTCGTCTGCGGATGCACGTAACCGGGAAGCGCATCTGTATAGGTGGATTTCAGCTTGGTCAGCTGGCGCCAATCGACGATCTTGCGCGTCAGTTCGAAACCCGCCGCGGCAAGGTCTTCCAGCACGCTTGCCGAGGTCGACCACTGCCCGGTCTTCGTCTTGCTGCCCCCAGCAAGCCCCAGCTTGCCGAAGAGAATGTCGCCAAGCTGCTTCGGCGAGCCGATCGTGAACTTCTCACCCGCCAACGCATAGATTTCGTCCTCCAGGCGCGCTGCGCCTTGCGCCAGTTCACCGGAAAGGCGGGACAGGATCTGACGGTCGACCGTGATGCCGCGTTCTTCCATGCGCGCCAGTACCGGCAGCAGCGGGCGCTCCAGACGCTCGTAGACAGCCGTCAGCTTTGCTGCGGCAAGTCGTGGCTTCAGCACCATCCAGAGCCGCAATGTCACATCGGCGTCTTCGGCAGCGTAGTGCGTAGCACGATCGATATCGACAAGGTCGAACGTAACATTCGCCCTGCCGCTTCCTGCGATATCCTTGTAAGCAATCGGCTTATGGCCGAGAATTTTCTCTGAGAGCGAGTCCATTCCATGCGCGCCGGTGCCGGCGTCGAGCACGTAGGACATCAGCATCGTATCGTCGAAGCTCTTTGTCTCGACGCCATATCGCTTCATCAGCAGATAGTCATATTTCAGGTTCTGCGCGACCTTGAGAACGGACTCGTCTTCGAGCAGCGCCTTTAGCCGCGGCAGCGCATCCCGCATCGGTATCTGATTGTCCGCAAGCCCGCCGCCAAGGAGATCGCTGACGCCGTTCTTATGGCTGATCGGGAGATAGGCGGCGCGCGTCTTGACGCCCGCCGGGTTCTTGTCGTTGTCGGCAATCGCCATCGAGAACCCAACCAGCTCCGCCTGCATCGCATCAAGCGAAGTGGTTTCGGTTTCGAAGGCGACCAGGCCGGTTGCCCGCGCATCGCCAATCCATTTGTCGAGCGTCGCGAGATCGCGGATCGTCACGTAGGTGGAATGATCAAATGGCAGCACTGCAAAGGCTTCGGCGCGCGCCTTGGCGAGTTCGGCGGGCGTAAAGCCTTTGCCGGCGGGCTTGGCCTTGACGGGAATCGGAACGGCAGCGCCCTCGACATCCGGGATGCCGCCCGCAACCGGCTCCGGTTCAACGGCATCAAGATCGGGGCCGTGCGCAGTAGTACCCCACTCGACTTTTACGTCGGCCGCCTCGATGGCACTGGCATCGCAATTGCAGGCCTCCGCCACACGGCGCGTCAGCGTCGTGAATTGCAGCGCCTTCAGGAAACCGATCAACTTCGGGCCGTTCTGCACTTCGAGAACGAGGTCGTCCAGACCAAGCACCAGCGGTACATCAGATCGCAGCCGAACCAATTCGCGCGAAAGCCTCGCCTTGTCGGCATTCTCGAGAATCGTCTGGCGGCGCTTTTCCTGCTTGATCTCATGCGCACGGTCCAGCAGCGTGTCGAGATCGCCGTATTCTGCAAGAAGCTGGGCGGCGGTCTTCGGGCCGATACCGGGAATACCTGGGACATTGTCGACCGAATCGCCGGTCATGGCCTGCAGGTCGATCATCTTTTCGGGCGGTACGCCCCATTTCTCGATGACGTCAGGGATGCCGATCTGCTTGTCCTTCATGCTGTCGTACATGTGGACGTTCGGCGTCACGAGCTGCATCAGATCCTTGTCGGAGGAGACGATCGTCACATCGGCGCCCGTCCCTTCCGCCTGCCGGGCATAGGTGGCGATGATATCGTCGGCCTCGAACCCTTCAGTCTCGATGCAGGGCAGGTTGAAGGCGCGCGTCGCCTCGCGGATTAGCCCGAATTGCGGTATCAGCTCATCCGGCGGTGCCGAGCGATTGGCCTTGTAGGCATCATACAAATCCTTGCGAAAGGTCTTTGCCGAGTAGTCGAAGATAACTGCAAGATGCGTCGGCGTGACGCCGACGGAGGTGTCACGCGCATCGGTCAGCAGCTTCCAGAGCATATTGCAGAAGCCAGAGACTGCGCCGACCGGCAAGCCGTCGGACTTGCGCGTCAGCGGCGGCAGGGCGTGAAACGCCCGGAAGATGAAACCCGAACCGTCAATAAGGAAAAGATGATCGCCTTTTTTCATGGCTGCATGGATAGCGTGGCGAGATGGAAACGTCCATTGCACATGCAGTTTGCGGTTCTATTTATTGCTGACCCCCCCTCGCCTTCGGAAAGACTTGCCTATGGAAAAGCACAGGTGCTGCGCTCGCCTATGCCGTCCCGCTTGCTCTCGTGGCAGTCGTCATTGCCAGCGAATGGAACCTTGTGTTCTTCTGGAATGATTGCTGGAGGGCGCGCGAATTAATGCTTCACCGAACTGTTACCAATTTGTAATTATCGGCTCGGCCGGCTTCCCTTGAAAAACCACATTCCCGGTCACAAATCAGGTCTACCGGCGTTTGATCGCGCCGAGGGTCTGATTACCGGCTTGTCCCCCGCCGCATCAGGCTTGGACAAAGGCCTTATCCCCCTCTCCGGGCCTTTGTCCCCATTTTCAAGCCGCCATGGCCAACCTCCAGGCCATGGCGGCTTTGTTTTTTGGCGAAGATGCACATTTATGAAGCTTAAAGGACAAGTTTTGATCCATCGCATGCGATTTGTTGCATTGTTTCGCGTCAGTTTTTGAGCCTAACTGCAATCATGGGATTTAATAGGATGGATTCGGGAGCATATCTTGCCAGCCAGTTGGCCAAGGGTTTTGCCCGCTCGCTGCAGCAGCGCGCGGCGGGGCTTGGTTTTTCCCCCGGGCAATTCCCGATCCTTCTCGAACTTTGGGCGGAAGATGGCCTCACGCAGAAGCAATTGCTCGAACGCGTCGATATCGAACAGGCGACGATGGCCAATACGCTTGCGCGCATGGCGCGCGATGGCCTCATCGAGCGCCGTCCCCATCCTTCCGACAAACGAGCGCAACTGATCTTCCTGACGCCCAATGCGCGGGCCATCGAAGATGAAGCGGTCAAGATCGCACGTGAAGCCGACCTGGCGCTTTTCCAAGGCTTCAAGACCTTCGAACGCGAACTGATGCTGGAATATATCCGCCGCCTCCTCGAAAACGCGAAGAAAATCTGACCGTCTAGGCGCTCCCTCGTTTCGATTTTTCTTCCTCGAAACGTCCCCGCCTTTGGTCTATCGTCCGGCCGAATCTCGAAAGGAGTCGGAAATGACAGACGTAACCCCGGTGCTTTCGCGCGCCGATCAGAACCTCGGTTCAAGCCTGGACAGATTGTTCGAGTTGCTGCGCATCAAATCGATCTCGACTGACCCGGCGTACAAAGCCGAGTGCCACACGGCTGCCGAATGGCTGGTCGCCTATTTGAAGACACTGGGTTTCGAAGCTTCCGTTCGCGATACTCCCGGTCACCCGATGGTCGTTGCACATCATTCCGGCGCCAGCGCGGATGCGCCGCATGTGCTGTTTTACGGCCACTACGACGTTCAACCGGTTGATCCCATCGAGCTTTGGGACAACGATCCCTTCGAACCAGCCATCAAGGACATGGGCAATGGCCGCAAGATCCTGCCGGGCCGCGGCCCCGCCGACGACAAGGGCCAGCTCATGAC
>NZ_JABEPH010000293.1:0-7887 GCF_013004495.1 Rhizobium sp. SEMIA 4085 | reverse complement strand
CCGTCCTCCCCTCCGGCAGTTCCCGTCCCCCCCCGACCCCACACGCGGGCCACCCCACCAGCCCCAGGGGCGTTCGCGTTGGACCCCACGAGGGACCCCGAACCCCCCATCACCCCAGCCGGGCCTCCCCTTTCCCCGGGCTAAACGCCCCCCGCTTGCGCTGGCATCGACACGGGACCACCGCCGATAAGCCGCACACGGACATTTCCGAAGCGATGGTCGCCTTCGATAATGGGCGAGACATTCCAGCCTGCCCTTCTCAATTTGGAATACGTGCTTAGGGGAACGGAATGGCCGTTGCTCGGTACGAGTTGCGCCAGTTCGTTCTGGTCGAGCACGGAGGCTGCCCGCGCATAACTCGCCCGTGCCTCTGCGTTGATCGCCTGGACACCCGACCACAGCGCAGTTGCTAACGAAAGACCAAGTATAAGCGTAACAAGCTGAAGAGGCCGACGCCGCCAATGCGAAACGAGAGCGCTTGCGGCGGTCCAGAGCATCAGGCGATCCTTCCGCCGCTGAGATGAACGCTGCGGTCGAGCATCTGTGCCAGCCTCGAAGAATGCGTCACCATCAACAGCGCAGCACCTGCACTCTTCGTCAGCGACAGCATGATGCCGATCACCGCGTCCCCGGTCGCTTCGTCGAGATTGCCGGTCGGTTCGTCGGCGAGAACCAGGGGCGGCCGCGCGGCAAGCGTTCTGCCGATCGCCACCCTCTGCTGCTGGCCGCCGGAAAGCTGCTCGGGGTATCGGGCGAGAAGTGCCTCGATGCCAAGATTTTCCACGAGCTGCCGCTCCCAGGTAGGATTATGTCGGCCAGCAAGCTTTGCATGAAAGGAAATGTTGGCCGCGACGTCGAGCGACGGAATCAGGTTGAACTGCTGAAACACCAAGCCGACCGCCGAACGTCGATACCGGGCCCTTTCCCGATCATCCAGAGCGGCAATATCTCGGCCCGCTGAGAGGATCTGCCCGACATCGGGATAGTCAAGCCCGCCGACAAGGTGAAGCAGGGTGCTTTTCCCGCTTCCCGACTCCCCGGTCAACGCGACGCTTTCGCCAGCATTGAGATCGAAATCGATGCCTTTCAGGATCTCAAGAGGTCCTTCTGCGGTCAAATAGGATTTTCTGACATTGCGGAGTGAGAGCAGCATCTGGGTTCGGGATCGATAAAGATGTCAGAGTATTTAGGCATAACCGTCGGCTTTGTAACCGTTCTTGCATGGCAATTTTGGGCAGGCAGCAGCAATACTCGGCGCCGGCGCGATCTGCCCTCGAAGCAGCTGTGCGTGTTTGATCCCGCCGGGACGCCCAAGGGCCTGCGCAAGCTTGTTGGATCTGATCATCGCGAATCGGCCCGATGAGTTCCGCTGCGCCGCCATGATGGCCGCCGGCAAGATCAGGGCAAGCCAGTTGCTTTCGTAAACCTGCATCCCTTCGGCGCCATGCTTCGGGCGTCGCCGCCGGTGGAGTAGATATGAACGGGCTGTCTGCAGGCGCCACGGCTCTTGAGGACGTTAACGTCGACACACGCCAGGTGGGCACCTTTACGCCGCAAAGACCATTGATGCCATGAAGCTGAGCAGAACCGCGGTTGTGACGATCGTCGCCGATGCGAGCAGCAACCCAATCAGAGTGACGAGGCCGTCGCCCTCCATCATGGCAACCGCCAGGATCACCAGCGACAACACCGGCAGCACGTTGCCAAAGGGGATCGGCAGGGCAATCACCACGGCGAGCAGGAAGATGGGGAGGCCGAGCAAGGCCTGCGCTGTCGGACCGGTGAGGACCTCTATCCGATCGGCGCGCACAACCTTCTCAACCCTTGCGATCATCGGCCCCGAGGGACGGACGCTAAGATCAAGCGTCGCGAACGAAACATGACGGTTTCTGACGATGGCAGGCAACCACACAGTTCGACGGCCCGCGCTGATCTGGAGCGAAACCAGTGCAAGCGTCGTGCCGAACACCATGCCGAACGGGCCAGGTATCGGCGTCAGGGCCGGGATTGCCAGAAACAGGACCGTGAAAGCGATGCCGGCCGGCCCCATGGATTCCAAAGCCTCGCCGATGGAGAGGCCGCCTTTCGCCCTGGCGAATTCCAGCATCTTCCTCAGTTGCGCGGAGGCCACTCCGCGCGACTGTTTGTGCCCGTCTTGTTCGAACATCTTACTCAAGCCATTTCAAACCGGAACCGCCCATTACGCATTCTCGCCGGCATCGCCTAGAACGCGAAGGAAAGCTGCGCATTGCGGGTCTTGGTTATCGAGAAGCTCCGCCGGCGATGTACGACCGATCGCAAGGTTGACGACAGTAGCCGCCGCCCAGCCGTAGTCGCCGGCGGCGCGTTCGATCAGCTGCGGGCCTTGAGACGTGAGGCAGGCCTGGGACTGGCGAACGATCTCCACGGGAAGCTTCGCGCGCTCGGCTTGTTCCACTATCTGAGCCTGTAGCGGATCGACGACGAGAACGGCAAAAATCCAGCCGATGAAATCCGAGAACATATCTATTTCCTTTCCTGTTCGGTAGCTAACGGTGTTCCTATGAGCAGCGCCGATCATGCAAGCTGCTGCTGATCCCGCGTCTTGAGGAGGCTCCAGACCACCCCGGCGGCGATGATGGCGAAGGTGATGCCGAGCGACAGCGCGGCCGGGAACTTTTCAAGACCGAGAAGATCGGCGACGAAGACCTTCGAGCCGATGAAGATCAGGACGACGGCAAGCGCAGGCTTCAGATAACGGAAGCGATGGATCATCGCCGCGAGGGCGAAATAGAGGGCTCTAAGACCGAAGATCGCGAATATGTTCGAGGTGTAGACGATGAACGGATCCGTTGTGATTGCGAAAATCGCAGGGACCGAATCCACTGCGAAGATGACGTCCGCCACCTCGACCATCACGAGCGCCATGAAGAGCGGTGTGATGAACCAGGTCATCTTACCCGTCTTGGCATTTGCCTTTTTGACGAAAAAGCGCTCGCCGTGATGTTCGTCGGTGACGTTGAAGCGGTTGCGCATGAAGCGCACGAGCACATTCTTCGAGACGTCAGGCTCAGCAACCTCGATGACGAGCATTTTGATGCCAGTCACGATGAGGAACGCGGCGAAGATGTATAGAATCCAGGCAAATTCGGCGACAAGCGTCGCGCCAACGCCGATCATGATGGCACGCAACACGATGACACCAAGAATGCCCCAGAAAAGCACACGGTGCTGGTAGATGCGCGGCACGGCAAAGAAGGAGAAGATCAGAGCGATGACGAAGACGTTGTCAAGCGCAAGCGTCTTTTCTACGACAAAGCCCGTCATGTAGGCAAGGCCAGCGTCAGAGCCGAGATACCACCACACCAAGCCGCCGAACGCAACGCCCAGTGCGATATAGAGAGCGGAAAGCTTTACGCTTTCACGGACGCCGATCTCCTTGTTCTGCTTATGGAGAAGACCGAGGTCGAACGACAAAACGGCGATGACAAGGGCGAAAAAGCTCGACCACATCCAGAGCGGCGTTCCCAGCCACTCGACAAGCAAAAACGAGAGATCCAAAGATAATCCCCTATCGGCACTGGTTGTCGGAAAACGGTCCGACATCGCAAGAGTGCCGAGGCACTCGCCAGAGGGGCCCGGACCAACGGGTTAGCCCGCAGATGGGGATTCACTTTTCGGTCGTCAAGGGCAGCCTGAACTCGCCTCGTCCATCGGCAAACATGCCAGATATTTTTGACGCAACGTCGCGACCGCTGACAACTTCGTCTTCCCGCACAAGTGATCCTTGCGTTTGTTGGTTGCGACCTCCTAAGTAACGATCAGAACGAAACCGATGCAGAACAGCCACAACTCGATCACGGTCATTTAACAGGAACGCAGTTTTCTGTTGTGGCCAATTCAAAATCTGATTTACTGACACTTCGCTGTTTGGCTTTGAGGGGGATATTGCCGATGGTGTGGACCCGCAGGGATGTGTTACTTGGTGGTTTGGCTTTACTTGGCACCGGCGCGGTGCAAGAACCGGCACTCGCCCAGGCGTCTTCCTATTTTGCCGGAACCGCCGTTGACAATGGCGTGACGTTCCGAAAGACCAACTTCGCCAAGATCGATAAGCGGTGGCACCGCCAGGTTGTCAAATATTTCAGCAGCGAGCCGATCGGCACCGTTGTTGTCGATACAAGGCACCATTTTCTCTACGTGATCATGGAGAACAAGACAGCCATCCGCTACGGCGTCGGCGTCGGCCGCGAGGGCTTCAAATGGTTTGGCCGGGCCACGATTGATCGTAAATCGCTTTGGCCGCGCTGGACGCCGCCGCCGGAGATGCGCAAGCGCCATCCCGAACTGCCCGAATTTGTGGCGGGAGGCTCACCGAAAAATCCACTCGGCCCCCGCGCCATGTACCTGCTTCGCGACGGCGTCGACACCGGTTATCGCTTTCACGGCACGCTGGAGCCCGGGAGCATAGGCAAGGACGCCTCCAGCGGCTGTATCCGCATGTTCAACGAAGACGCCATCGATCTTTACCAGCGTTGCCCGATCGGCACCGCTGTGCAGGTACTGCCGCATATTGCCGATCAGGCTGAAAATGCCGCTCAGGTTGGCGAAACAGCCCCGGTCCAATAAGGAATATCATCCAGATGTCTGCTACCATCGGATACACGAGGAGCGTTATTGCCGCGGCCATGCTCTTGGTGCTCGCCGCCTGCACCACCACCCATATCGCCTCAATGGAAGAACCTGCCGCGGCGCCGATGACCGGTCAGACCAACGATCCCGCGCCAGGTTTCGACAACATAACGGCTGGCAGCGAAGAGGATTTCATCCTCAATGCCGGTCGACGGATCTACTTCACACAGGACTCCGCCACGCTCGATTCCGTCGCCATGGCGACGTTGGATAACCAAGCCACTTGGCTCAACAAGAACCCGAATTGGCTGGTCAAATTGCAAGGATTTGCCGACGATTCCGGTTCCGCGTCCAAAATGGTGGCGCTGTCGCAGAAGCGCGCCGATGCGGCAATGGCCTATCTCGCCTCCAAGGGCGTGGACGCCAGGCGCATGTGGGCCAAAGGTTACGGCAAGGACCGCGAAGTCCGCGATTGCGCGGAGCGCTCGTGCAAGGTGCAGAACCGGCGCGTTGTCTCCAATCTTCGCACCCAGCGCGATGATGAAGGAGCTTGACAACGGACCGGGCCTTTTGGCGCTTCTCACCTGCTCCGTTCTGGGATCACAAAAGAATGACCGCCCGTGGCAAGCAAGTCGAAATACCGTTCTGGATGGACAGGTCGTCCGGCGGACCGGATGCCTTTGAAACGAATCCAATCCGAGGTCGTTTTCGAATTAACAGCGCGAATTTCGCCTGTGGTCGTCATGTATTCCAAAGTGTGTTCGCGCCTGCGGCGCCGAACAATGCAAAAGGCTGACTGTTTTCAGATTGCCGCCAGAACACGATTTGAGACGGTCAATTATCCCCCCGCCCGCGGGGTCTGGCGGAGCGACCACGCTGTAAACTGCAGACATCGGCAACTTTAGCCCGTGGGGTAGTATCTCTTGGATCGACAGTTCAATCAGGCGAGAACGGCAACGGGGTCGCCGGGAATTCTTCTCGAAAATCGTGCGAACCATCAGCGACCGCCCATAATGGGAAGAAGCCATCGATCGCTGCGGCGAGTTCAGGTTCGAGCCCGCCTGCGATTCCTGTCGCGCGGGCTGTCATGCAATCCATCAAGCCACTCCTGCACCTCCGCCTCAGCCCGCTCCAGAGCGCTGTAGTTCAGGAGTTTGCGCAGGAAAGCGACCGCAACGGCGCGGGCGCGGAGATTGAAGCGGCCGTCCTCGTGGTCGTCGCCGGCGGTCTGGTAGACGTCCAGCTTGTCGTAGAGCTGCTGCAAGCGGTTCTGCACGCTGCGCAACGACAGGCCCCGACGCTTGGCGATGGCCCGGTCCGTGAGGCCCAGCGCGATGTCGACGAGGATCTCGTATTCGGAATCGGTGAAGCCGTTCGTCTGGCCGAGGCTCTTCTGCTGCAGGCCCCGCACCTCGCGGTCGATGACGCACTGGCTCTCGATGAAGATCGAGCGCAGCGCAAGCTTCAGCCGCTCGTCGGAGGCGGATTTGAGCACATAGCCATAGGCGGCGCCGTCCGGCACGATGCGGGAGACGCCGCGCACATAGGCCTCGTCCGAGTAATTCGACCAGAACAGGATGCGGGTTTCCGGCCGCTCCTTCCAGATCGTGCGCGCCGCCTCGATGCCGTTGCGGCTCGCCATCTGCAAGTCCATGACGATATGCGCCGACTTGTGGTCGCGGGCGAGCTTCTCGCCGACGGTTCCGTTTTCCGCCTCGATCACCGTGTCGCATTCCGGCAGGGCAGCGTTGACCGCCTCGTGCAGATAGGACCGGTGCAGCGGGTCGTCCTCGACGATGAGAACCTTCATCGTGCCCTTCTCCTCAGTTTGACTCGCTCGCCGGGTCGTGCGGCACGAGCGGCAGCACGACGCGCACCACAGTCCCGCGATTGTTGTGGCCGGGCCCGGTCGTGAAGCGCGCCGAGATGAGCCGCGCACGGGTCTTCATGTTGTCGATGCCTCCGCCGATCCGTCCCCGCGTCTTGGCGAGCCCGGTCCCGTCGTCGGAGATTTCGATCGACAGCCGGTCGTCGTCGGCCTCGAGCCGAACCATGACGGCCAGCGGGGCGGCATGTCGCACCGCATTGTTGATCGCCTCCTGCGCGATACGGAACAGCGCGACGCTGACAGTCGGCTCCAGTCGCTCCAGTGCGCCGTGCGTCTCGTCGACAAGGCCCCATTCGATGCCCGATCCAGTATCGCGGGTCGATCGGTCCAGATGATGCTCGATCGCTTGGGCGAGGCCAAAGAGCTGGAGCACGGAGGGTTTTGCCTGCTCGATGATTTGCCGCAGATCCTGCATGCAATGCTGGAGGGAACGGGAGATGGGCTCGAGCGCCTCTTGCGCCACCTCGGCATTGCGCGACAGCCGATCGATCCGGCGGGCGAGCCGCGTCAGGTCGGCGAGCGTCTGGTCGTGCAGGTCCATGCCGATCCGTTGGCGTTCCTGCTCCAGTGCTTCGGTCAGCTTCAACGCGCCTTGTCGCAAGCCCTCCTCGCGCGCGCGGGCCTCCGCCTCCACGATGGCTGAGCGCTGCGCCTGCTCGGCCGCCTGCAGCGCGAAGAAATAGGGCGTCAGCAGGTCGGCGATGATGCGGGCGCGTTCGATATCCTCCATGGTATAGACATCCGCCCTTTGCGACGAACACGACAGCGCCGCGATGATCGTGCCCTGTACCTTCATCGGTACATGCAAGCGGCTCCTCAGCGACTGTTCGACGATCGGCCGCTTGAACGCGCCCTCGAAATGGAAACGCGGGTCCGTCATGGCGTCGTCCGCCAGGAGAAAGTCCACCTCGCCCCAGAGCAGCGAGCGGATGGGACTGTTGACCACCGGCGCGCCGGCAAGGTCGCCCCAGGCAGTCTCGATGCCCGTCTCGTAGGCCGTGTGGTAGTTGCCGCCCTCAAGGAGAACACAGACATCGAGATGATCGTGCGGGATGATATGGGCAACCTCGGCCGCGACTGAACGGATGGCCGAGCGGAAGTCGAGCTGGCCCGCGAGCAGCCGGGAAATGCCGAGATAGTGGTCGAACATGGCTGCGGGTGCGAGATGCAGCATTGTCATTTCCTCCCCGAGACGGCAGCAGGCTCCTCAACCCGCCGCGATCGCTTCGCAGTAAGCCTCGCGGAAGCGCCGCCGTCTTGCGGAAACCCGCAGCTTGTTGCGCAAAACCCGCAAACGACTTGCCGCCTTGCCCCTATACAGGCCGGTCGATCTCCCGCATCCTGCCCTTACTGCGAGGAGGATGCTCAGTGCGCGCACACTTCTCACT
>NZ_JABEPH010000292.1:0-7889 GCF_013004495.1 Rhizobium sp. SEMIA 4085 | reverse complement strand
CCGTTGCAGCCCCCGCCCGGGCGGCCCCTGGCTGTGTGCCGCCCGGCCTGCCCGCTCCCGCGCTCGGGCCGGCCCCCCCCTGCACGATCGTCACCGCCATCCTCGGCACGCTGATTTCACTCGTCATCGGCTGCGCCTTTGCATTTCTGCTGACCCTGACTGATATTCGCGGGAAGGGGCTGTTGAGCTTCCTCTTCGTGCTGCCGATGATGATCCCGCCGCAGGTGACGGCTCTCGCCTGGGTGCAGATGTCCGGCCCGTCGAGCCCGCTTCTCAAAGCGCTGCATATCGCGCCGTCGCTCGGCTCCCCGCAACCGCTTTATTCGGTCGGCGGTATTGCGCTGCTCTATGGCGTGCAGCACGCGCCGCTCGTCTACCTGGCTCTGAGGTCCGGGCTGATGGCGCTGCCGCGCGACGGGGTCGAGGCCGCGCGCCTTTCCGGCGCATCCAGCTTTCGCGTTTTTCGCAATATCATCCTGCCACTGTCGCTGCCCGGCGTCATCGCGGGTGCGGCGATCTCGTTTGTCTCCTGCACCGGCAATTTCGGCATCCCGGCGATCCTCGGCATTCCTGCCTCGATCTACACTTTACCAACGCTGATCTTCTCGAAATTCTCGGCCTTCACCAGCCGCACAT
This sequence comes from Rhizobium sp. SEMIA 4085, assembly GCF_013004495.1. NCBI lineage: Bacteria > Pseudomonadati > Pseudomonadota > Alphaproteobacteria > Hyphomicrobiales > Rhizobiaceae > Rhizobium > Rhizobium sp. SEMIA 4085. Next base: position 7,253 of record NZ_JABEPH010000292.1, on the reverse strand, counting down.
TCGGCGAAGTCGCGCTGCTGTCGGCCATCATCGCGATTATCGCCGTCGCCGGGCTTGCGGTCCAGGATCGGGCCTTGCGCGGCCGAGACTATCGCGTGCTCGGCCTTTCGGGTGCGACTGCCACCTTCGATCTCGGGGGCTGGAAATATCTGTTCGCGCCGCTGATCTGGGTCATCTTGTTCTTCATGCTGGCAGCACCGTTCTTCGCGTTGCTCGCCGGCGCGCTGGTGCCGGCCTATGGCGTGCCACTGACCTTCAAGACCATCTCCTTCAACGCTTTTCATGAAGTCCTCTTTCGCCAGGCGGTGACGCGGACGGCCTTCGTCAATTCGCTTTCTCTTGCGGCCGGAACGGCCATGTGTCTCCTGCTGGTGACAGTACTGTCGGCCTATGCGTTGACGCGGCGCAGAGATGCGGTTTCGCGCGCTGTCTCAGGTCTGATTGAGATACCCTACTCGTTGCCAGGCATCGTCATTGCCGTTTGCTTCATCCTCGTCTTCGCCGCGCCGCTGCCGGTTCTCAACGTCACGTTCTACGGCACGATCTGGATCATCCTGATCGCTTACCTCTCCAGCTTCTTTGCTGTCAGCCTGAAGCCGGTCGTCAGCGCGTTCCATCAGCTCGATCCGGCGCTGGAGGAGGCAGCGAGGCTTTCCGGCGCAGGCTTCTTCCGCCGGCTGAGGGATATCATCGTGCCGCTGATTGCGCCTGCGGCTGGCGCTTCCGTCATCCTCGTCTTTCTAATTGCCTGCAACGAACTGACGATCTCGGCGCTGCTCTGGTCTGCGGGCACCCAGACGCTTGGCGTGGCAATCTACAATCTCGATGACAGCGGCAGTTCGGATCTGGCGTCTGCGCTTTCCGTGCTTATCGTCGTGATGGTCATCGTCATGATGCTGCTTCTGGAATTGCTGGCAAGGCGGCTGCCCAAGGGAGTGGTGCCATGGCGAAGCTGATCCTCAATCATGTCGGTAAGGATTTCGGCACTGGAAAACCAGCGGTGAGCGCGCTTTCACTCGATGTGCGCGAGGGTGGCTTCCTGGCGCTGCTCGGTCCCTCCGGCTGCGGCAAGACGACGGTGTTGCGAATGATTGCGGGTTTCGAGACGCCGACCGATGGCTCGATCCATCTCGGCGAGCGGCTGCTTGCCGACGCCTCGCAATCCCTGCCGCCCGAACGGCGCAACATGGCGATGGTCTTCCAGTCCTACGCGCTCTGGCCGCATATGAATGTGGCAGATAATGTCGGTTATCCGCTGAAGGTGCGCGGCATTGTGGGCGAAGCTTATCGCCGGAAGGTGCGAGACGCCCTTTCGACCGTGCGGCTTGCGGAATACGCCGAGCGGCGTCCGGCCGACCTCTCCGGCGGCCAGCGCCAGCGCGTGGCGCTGGCGCGCTGTCTGGTGACATCGCCAGATGTGGTTCTGCTCGACGAGCCGCTCGCCAATCTCGACCGGCACCTGAAGCAGGAGATGGAAGAGAGTTTCCGCGAGTTTCATATGCGCTCCGGCGCGACCATGATCTATGTGACGCATGATCAGAGTGAGGCCATGGCGCTTGCAACGGACGTCGCGGTGATGTCGGAGGGCCACCTGCTGCAGGTCGCGCCGCCTGCCGAGATTTATGCACGCCCGGAAGGCCGGATGGTCGGCGGATTGATCGGGCGGGGGGCGATCCTGACTATGCGGTCCCCTGGCGGTGATAAGCGAAATTTCGATTGGAATGCGCTGCAGGCCATGATTCTAGATCAACCGGACGACGGGTCGCAGATCGATGTGCTCGTGCGCCCGGAAGACGTCCTGCTCGGCGGCGGGGGCATTCCAGCCACGGTGCAATCGGTTCTCTATGAAGGCGAGCGCTATGCGCTGAGACTGGCCCTGGCGGATGGCCAGATGCTGCGCGCCTTCAGCCGCACGGCGGTGCAGGCGGGCGATGCGCTGAAGATTGCCATCCGTTCGGCATGGAGGCTGTGATTTCGGTCTCGCTGCCTTCCCGAATGCCTCTTTCGTCTTTACAGATGACATAACGCCAACCGGAAATGTTCGATGTCGCTTCGCATTGCCACATTCAACGTCGAAAACCTGATGACGCGTTTCGATTTTACCGGTTTTCGCAACCAACTGCGCCAGGACCGCGTCATCAAGCTTTTTGAGATTCAGAGCGAAGGCGTCTACCAGCAGCTCGAGCAAGCGCGGGTCGTCGCCTCGACCGACGATACCCGACAGATGACGGCGCTTGCGATCGCCGATGCCGATGCGGACATTCTCTGCCTGCAGGAAATCGATAGCATGGGGGCGCTGCAGGCCTTCGAGTACGGTTATCTTTTCCGGATGGTGGGAACCGGCTACCGGCAGAAGTATCTCGTCAAGGGCAATGACAGCCGCGGCATCGATGTCGCGGTCCTCGTACGGGAGGAAACGCACGACGGCCAGAAGATCGAATTGAAGGAGATCAAGAGCCACGCGATGCTCACCTATCGCGAGCTCGATCTGTTCAACGATCAATTGGCGCTCACCAATCGCATCGACGACAAGATCTTCAAGCGCGACTGCCTTGAACTCGATCTCTCGATCGGCGGCGTGCCGCTGACGCTTTATGTCGTGCATTTCAAGTCGATGGATGGGCCGCGCACCAACGGCGTCAACAGTCGGCAGGCAACGATGCCTGTCCGCCGGGCGGAGGCGCTGGCCGTGCGCCGGATTGTCGAGAGCCGTTTCGGCGCCGGACATACCGCCAGGAAGAATTTCGTGATTTGCGGCGACATGAACGACTACCAGGAGCGCGTCAACGTCATCGGCGTGCGTCGCAGCGGATACCGTTTCGAACACACGGACGAAACCGAAAGCGCGCTCGACGTGTTCAGTCATGACGGCTTTGCCGAGAATGTCGCGCGCCGCCGCGATCCGCTCGACCGCTGGACGCTCTATCACGCGCGGGGACCGGAAGAGCAATGGCTTTGCCAGCTCGACTATCTCTGGCTCTCGCCGGCGCTTGCGAAAGCGAACACCGGCCGGGTGCCGGAGATCATCCGCAACGGTCAGCCCTTCCGCACTATCTTTCCGCCCGGCCAGGGAGTCGAGCGCTATCCGCGCACCGGCTGGGATCGGCCGAAAGCCTCCGACCATTGCCCCGTCGTCATGACACTGGATTTGACATGAGTCTTGCATTTTCAGATGATCTTACCGGCTGGCCGCCGGAGAAGACTGTTTTTCCTGTCACCTCCATCGACCTTCGCGTGCTGGCGGGCGAGCATCCTTATCATCTGCAGAATGCTGCACTCGCGAGCGAGAACTGGAAGCGCGAGATATCGGCCAAACCGGAGCTTTTCGATGGTCGTATGGTGTTTCAGCATCAGCTTGCGTTGAACGATGGCGGCATTGCGGGCAGGGGTCACATCATTCCCTTCTCCACCTTCCTGTGGTGGCGTAAGCAGGCCGAACGCCGCGGCGGCATCCACCTTTTTGCCTTCGGCATCATGGTCTCGTCAGATGGCGCGATCATCGCCGTGCGCATGGGCGCGCATACGGCAAATGCCGGTCAGGTCTATTGCGCCGCTGGCTCGCTGGACCTCGACGATATCGCCGGCGGCCGTTGCGACGTCGATAGCAATATGCGCCGCGAAGTGCTCGAGGAGACAGGCATGGAACTTCGCAATGCAACGCCGGATACCACTTACTACGCCAGCCATTTCCGCCGCACGGTCACCGTGTTCCGGCTGTTCCGTTTCGGCCTGGCTGCGGACGAAATGATCGAGCGGATCGCGGCCCATATGCTTGTTGCCGAGGACAAGGAAATCGCCGGAGCAGTTGCGATCCGTTCTGCTGATCACTCCGCCTATCCCTATAACGTCGCCATGCTTCCGATCATCGATTGGTATTTCGCTAATACAAACGAGGGCTAATATCTTGCACTCGTTTCGCCGGTCGGGCAGGTTGCAGGTTCGATGACCGATTAAGGAGGCCGATGTGGCGCGCAGCTACAGCGTCTATGACGTGTTCACCGACCGCAAACTCGCCGGGAATCCGCTGGCCGTCATCTTCGACGGCGACGATCTCAGCGAGGAGGCGATGCAATCGATCGCCCGCGAGATTAATCTCTCCGAGACAGTCTTCGTACGCCCCTCGGCAAATCCAGCCTATACAGCCAAGCTCAGGATTTTCACGCCGGGCCGCGAACTGCCCTTCGCCGGCCACCCGACCGTGGGCACGGCGATTGCCCTTGCCGAAGAGGCGCACGGCCGCGACATGACGCTCGATCTCGTTTCGGTATTGGAGGAAAATGTCGGGCCGGTGCGGTGCGCGGTACGGCTGCGGCGGGGCGAGGTAAGCTTTGCCGAATTCGATCTTCCGCGGAAATCGCAGCAGATCAATATGCCGCTCGAAAAGCTCGGCATCGCCAATGCGCTGTCGCTCAAGGTGACGGAGATCGGTTTCGAAAATCACGTGCCCTCGATCTGGAGCGCTGGCGTTCCTTTCCTGCTCGTGCCGGTCCACGATGTCGGAGTAGCAAAACGACTGGAATTCGATCCGCAGCTCTTTGAAAAGACCGTGCCCTTCGTCGACGGTTCGCTGGCCTCGGCCTATATCTACTGCCGCGCCGGCGTCAACCATTCGGCGAAGTTCCACGCGCGCATGTTTGCAAGTGACATGGGGATATCCGAGGATCCCGCAACCGGCTCCGCAGTCGCGGCACTTTCGGGAGCGATCCACCATTTCGACCGGCTGCCGGACGGCCATCATCCGATCACGATTGAACAGGGGGTGGAGATGGGGCGGCCATCCTTCATCCACCTGCATGTCGATGTCGAGGCCGGCACCATCTCCAATGCCCGGATCGGCGGGCAGGCGGTGCGCCTTGCCACGGGTACGCTCGACCTTTGATTTCATTCCCATTTCAGCCATGCAGAAAAATCTTCGAAATTAATCAAAGAATTTTCCGCAGGGCGCTGGACAAGGCCTGCGATCCTGTTTATACGCCCCGTCACACCGCGCAGCCAAGCGCGAACGGGTGATTAGCTCAGTTGGTAGAGCAGCTGACTCTTAATCAGCGGGTCGTAGGTTCGAGCCCTACATCACCCACCATTTCCTATCATGCAGTAGAACCGTAAGACGAAAAACGTTTTTGAGGCGGCTGTTTTGCTGTACGCCGCCTCATTGCCTTAATGCATGCTATTCAGCCAGTCGGACTGCTGTTACCCGCGCCTAGGCGTGAGCGTGCGGATGATGAACATCCCAGACTGCCCATAGCGATATCGCAGCGACGAGCACTCCCATGATGACGGCGGTCCACATCGCTGCTGCGCTGGCCGCAAAGCCGAGCGCCCATGGCGAGGCAATCAACCATAGGCCGACTACCAGGTTTGCCCATTCCTCCCATTCGGCGAAAGCCGAAAGCGCCGTGATCGCCAGGGCGCCGAGAATGATGCCGACGATCCATGCGTTCCAGGTCGGCGCGGCTTCAGCCGCAAAGCCGACAATCCATGGCGAGATGAACAAGCATACCGCCAGGACCAGGTTGACCCAATCCTGTATCTTTCTTCCTTCCATCAGTGTGTTTGCCATAACAACCTCCCAGCATGATGCCTAGCTAAGCATCATTCCCGCGTGCACTGCACGCCTGTTAATATAAGTAATTTCTGATATGCATCATTCAAGTGGCTGCGCCGATGAAGCCTTCGCGTCGAATGGCGATCTTATTCATGATTTGGAGTTGTTCGACCCATGGCATTGATTTTGCCGTTTTGTGTAACATGTCCATGGCATTGCCAATTCCTATCAGGGGAAATCGATGCCGAAATCCATGCTCGCCTTCGCCTGCCTCGCGGCACTGCTGCTTTCGTCTTGCGGAAATACGGCCTGGGGCCTGAAGCGTGATGGCCAGGAAGCGAGCCGGGCTATGGACGACGCGTCGCATCGCGTGCTGTCAGCTGGTTCGAAAAAAAGGTAGATGTTGGGCTAAGCGGGAGGCAGCATGGGCTGCCCCTCGCTTTTGCGCTTTAGTCTTGATCCTACCGCAGCGGCGCTGCTGACGGCGTAATTGCCGGTTCCTTCGGCGAGAAGATGATGAAGGCGAAGAGCAGAGCGCCGGCAAAGATGATCAGCGACGAAACGGCGACGACCGGCTCCATGGCCGCATTCCCCCGTAGCATCATGTAGAGCGCCGGGACCAGTACCGTAAGGCCCGCCGTGTAGATGTAATACTGGACCATAGCGATGCGGCGTTCCGCTTTCTTCGGGTTCAGCGCATGATACCCCCCGAAAATCGCCATGCTGACCCAGCCCAAGAGATTACAGTGGGCATGGGCGCCGATGACGGTATGATCGTGGGAAATTGCCATGTTCAAACCGATGGCGATCCCGATAATGAAGAAGACAATTGCGGTCTTGAAGTAAAGTTCTGCTACGCGCGGCATATGTTCCCCCTATGTTCTGCACATGTAGAGAATAGCACTTCCTTGCGGGTGGGAAAATGCAGAAGGTGAAAGTAAATCCACATCTCTTGCGGGGAGAGACGCACTGCTCTCTTCGCGGCAGCAGCTCGTTGCCTGACCAAAGGCGACCCCTAATTTCGTCTTTTGTTCGCGAAGTATGGTTAATTTTTTAACTATCTCGGGGATATGACGGAACGGAAGCGTGCCGCCGACCGTTAAGGCGGCGGACTGGAGGAGCCCATGATCCTTAAAATCGTTACTGCCAAATCCGAAGTCGAAACCAACGACACCGGCACCTATCCCGACGGTATCTTCGAATCGAACCGCATCGATTTCAGCGCTCGCCGCAATGACCGCTATCCTTCGTCGCATGAGCGTGATTATGGTCCGAGCCGCAAGGTTGCGGTAATCCCGCTGGGCCTTGCCTGAGCCGGTTCAGGCGGTCTTTTCAGTCAGTGCCCGGAATGGAAACTTGCGGCTGCATTCGCAGCGGATGATGTAGGTTTCCTGGAAATTCGAGGATTTTTGCTCAAAGAAGCCTTTGGGCAGCTGATCGACACGAAACGCGGGATTCTTGCGCGAAGGGTGGTCGTCCTCCGAGGCCTCGGCGAAGCCGGTATTGCCGCATTGCGGGCAGGTCAGCTTTTTCGAAAAACGGTCTCGTGCGGCCATCGGCTTCCTTTTCATTTTCATCGCGTCATACAGCTGAAAGGCTGCACATGAAAGCCAGAATGCTTTCATGCAGCGGCACGGGCCCATTTAAGGTGCCGGCGCTTCGACCTGGGGCGGGGGTCGTGTAGAGCCGGTCGTTGCCTGATCAGGAC
>NZ_JABEPH010000026.1:0-28191 GCF_013004495.1 Rhizobium sp. SEMIA 4085 | reverse complement strand
GCCAAGACAGCATTTTTCATGCCGACGGCTCCTTGGCAACTGGCCCGATCGCGCTCGCCGAAGTGCAGGCCTATGCGTATGGTGCCTTTATGGCAGCAGCAGAGCTTTGCCGCAAACTTGGCGAACGCCCGCGCGCCGTTGCCTTAACGGCACGCGCAGTTGCCCTGCAGAAGAACTTCGACATTGCATTCTATGACGAGGAATTGGAAACGTATGTTCTGGCCCTCGATGGGTCGAAACGCCCCTGCCGCGTGCGCACATCCAATGCCGGACATGTCCTGCTGACGGGCCTTGCGCTTCCGGGACGTGCCGCGGCCGTCGTCCGCACGCTTTTGAGTGGCACTTCGTTTCCTGGTTGGGGAATACGCACAGTGGCATCGACTGAGGCGCGCTACAATCCCATGAGCTATCACAACGGGTCTATCTGGCCTCACGACAATGCGCTGATCGGGATCGGAATGGCGCGTTACGGACTTAAGCGGGAGGCGGCCAAAATTCTCGAGGGGCTGTTTGCCGCGGCGAGCTACATCGATCTCAGGCGATTGCCCGAACTGATCTGCGGCTTTCCTCGTCGCCGCGCTCAAGGACCGACTTTCTATCCGGTAGCTTGCGCGCCGCAGGCCTGGGCGGCGGCGGCCCCCCTGTCGTTAATACAGTCGTGCCTCGGCATTCTCTTCGACCCGATCGAGGCCCAGGTGACCTTCGATGAACCAGTGCTGCCGACGTTCCTCGACGAAGTGATCCTCAGGAACCTTTCGATTCCCAAAGGAACAATCGACGTTGCAATTCGCCGCTCCAGAGAAAATGTGGTGGTCGATGTGCTTGACAGAAAGGGAGATGTCAAGATTTTAACGGCTGCATGAGAGAGGGCGACGGCCTCAGGAAGAACGTCGCCAAAAGGTCGTAGCAGCAATCGAAAGGCTCGCCGAGACTGATGGGACGCCCTTATCAGGTTTTGGAAGAATTTCACTTTACGAGGATTTCGAACGGCGTTCGCATTTGATTGCGCTGTCGTGTTTTAGAACCGCGGGCTCGAGTGACAGGTATCGCTCTCTGGCTGACGTCTCCGTCGAAGATGCTTGAGAGGACCCCGGCTTTGGTCTGCTGGCGCACGCGCAAACGCTCGAAGTCGCGTCAGTAAGCGATCAAGCCAGTCTGCTTCGGCAACAACAGCCAACGGTCTGGCCCGGCCACCTTGCAGCGGCGGCGCGCGGCTGTAAATTCCACGGGGAATCGGTGTGCTGGTCGAGTAGATGCCGGCCCATTTCGTTTTTTGGGCTTTCCCAACGACCACCGCAGAGAAACTTTGGGCGATCGTCAAGGCGAGACGGTCCGCCCTCAAGCAAAGGAGCGAATTTCGTGTCGCAGAAAATCGTGCTGATGGGAGCAGGGCTGATCGGGCGGGAACATGCCGCGATGCTGCGCGCCAATCCCCGGGTAGAGCTGGTGGGCATCGCAGACGTCTCCGAGGCGGCGAAAGCCGTCGCCGACGAGTTCAGCGCCCGGTTTTTCACGGACGTGCGCGAGATGCTTGACCGGATGAAACCAGACGGTGCCATCATCGCCCTGCCGAATGCCCTGCATGTGGAAGCGGCGCTCGCATGCGTCGAGCGCAACGTTCCCTGCATGGTCGAAAAACCGATCGCCGACTCGCTCGAAGCCGCGATGCGGCTCGTCACGGAGGCCGAGAAGGCGGGCGTGCCGGTGCTCATCGGTCATCAGCGCCGCCACAGCCCGGATATCGCCAAGGCCCGTCAGATCGTTCGCGACGGCGCGCTCGGTCGACTGGTCGCGGTCAACGCCATGTGGATGACGGACAAGCCGGTTCCGTACTTCGACGTGGCGTGGCGCCGCCTGCCGGGAGGCGGCCCGCTCCTCATCAACCTCATCCACGACGTCGACTGCCTCCGCTTCATCTGCGGCGATATCAATGAGGTCATGGCATTCACGTCCAACGCCATACGGTCGTTTGAAGTCGAGGACACGGCGAGCGTCAGCGTCCGCTTCGCGGGCGGCGCTCTCGGGACGCTTTTGATGAGCGATGCGGCCGTATCGCCGTTCAACTGGGATACGGCGGCCGGCCAAGCGCTCTACTTTCCGCATCAACCGGAAAATTCCTATCATCTTGCAGGCACGAAGGCTACGCTGTCGATACCAGGCATGGATATCTGGCGGCATGAGACGGAAGCCGGTCACTGGCAGCATGCTCTGGTGCGCCAGCACGTTACCCTCGACGGCAGCCGCGCCTACGAAAACCAGCTCGACCATTTCGCCGATGTGATCGAAGGCAAGGCCGAACCGCTCATTTCCGCCCGAGATGGCGCGATAACGCTCGCGACGGTGCTGGCGATCTCCCGGGCGGGCCGGGAGCATCGGACGGTCACTGTCTCCGAAATGCTCGCCTGAGCCCTAGGTGGACACAGGGCCAACAGACGGTCCACGCAAAACAGCTCGTCGCGCGACAGATATTAGATCTCCATCGAAGCCAACAGGCTCGGAATGGGCGACACTTCAACCGCTCAACCGAGAGCCATGGAAGTCGCGGGCCTGTAACGACATCGTCGTTATGGCCTTGTAACGCGGATTTTTAGTGATGTCGCAATGGCGGGCCAACTCGAATATGCAAATCAAAACGTCTCCTCGAGTTAGGTGTCCCTGGTTTCTGATCCCCATCAAGGCGAAACCCTGAGACGATTCCAGAAACCAAGATGCGCTGGCCTTTGGCGGTCGATCGCCACCCTTTCGAGCTTGGGCTCTGATCCGTGCCTGCATCTACATCGGGAATCCCACGGCCGCAAAAGTCCGTGTCGGCGTGCTCATTGATCGACGGTCGCTCGACATTCCCCAGTTCGCTGTCCGGCCAAGTTACATGCCGTCAGCCGCACATAGAGAACTGCAAGAACGCCTAAAGGTCGGTCGTGACGCGGCAGCACTCTTGAACGTCTTTCTTTGCGAACTGAGGCCGTCCATCAAAAGTTCTTCTGACCCCATCGTGCAGGTCATCGTGTTACGAAGAATTCAGCCGAACGCGGTCTGAATTGTGCGGACCGTGCTGAGGCAATTTGAATACCGAGTGTGCTTATGGACCTGTCGAAGATAAAGACGCTAATCGCTTTTGTCGGGCGATCGAACATTAGCGAGCTGACGGTGACGGAAAAAGGCGTCACCGTTCGGATCTTCACGACCCCCGGTCAGGCAGCATCACAGGGCGCGGCGCAAGCGCCGAAGGCGGCATCAGCTGGTTCCATCGAGTCCGCTCGCGATGCGTCTTCGGCAACTGCCGAGACCTCGGCTTTCCCCGTGAAGGCGCCTGTCTTCGGCGTCCTGCATCGGGCGCCTGCACCAGGCCAGGAGCCGTTCGTCAAGGTCGGCGACGTGGTGGAGGAAGGACAAACCCTTTTCATCATCGAAGCGATGAAGGTCTTCAACAAAATTGCCGCGCCGCATGCCGGCCGCATTGCGCGACTGACCGAAGTCGACGGCGGAGAAGTCGAGACAGGCGACGTGCTGGCGGAGATTGCGTAATGGCCGAGCCTCTCGACAACACTGCATCTCCTAAGCAAGGTTTCGATACGGTTCTGATCGCCAATCGGGGCGAGATCGCCGCACGGATCCAGCGCGCCTGCAGTGAACTCGGCCTAAAGACTGTGGCCATCTGTTCCGAGGCAGACAGGCAGGCGCTTTACGGCAAGACCGCCGAGAGCTTTTTATGCATCGGTCCCGCGAATGCGGCCAAGAGCTATCTCAATCAGGATGCGATCCTCCTGGCAGCGCGTCTGACCGGCGCGGGGGCCATCCATCCGGGCTATGGCTTCCTGTCGGAAAACGCTGCGTTCTGCGAAGCTGTCGAGAGGGCGGGCTTTGTTTTCATCGGTCCGGAAGCTTCATCGATTGCCACCATGGGCGACAAGATATCGGCTAAGCGGGCGATGATCGCCGCCGGCGTGCCCTGCGTGCCCGGCCCGGATGCGTCGCTTCCCGATGATCCCGCTTCCATCGAGCGCATCGCGCAAGAAATCGGATATCCTGTGATCATCAAGGCTGCCGGCGGCGGAGGCGGAAGAGGCATGCGCGTCGTCCCGGAGGCCTGCTCGCTGCACGAGGCGATCACCTTGACCAGGGAGGAAGCCCGTCAGGCCTTCGGATCCCCAGTGCTCTACATGGAGAAGTACCTCCAGCATCCTCGCCATATCGAGATCCAGGTGCTTTGCGACACCCAAGGCAATGCCGTCTGGCTCGGGCAGCGCGATTGTTCGATGCAGCGCCGTCACCAGAAGGTGGTGGAGGAGGCGCCGGCGCCAGGGATTTCGCCGGATGCGATCCGGCCTGTCGGGATGGCTTGCGCGGAAGCCTGTCGGCAGATCGGCTACCGAGGCGTCGGAACCTTCGAATTCCTCTACGAAAATGGCGCCTTCTATTTCATCGAGATGAATACGCGCCTGCAGGTGGAACATCCCGTCACAGAAATGACCAGCGGCATCGATATCGTCCATGCTCAGATAAGGGTTGCGCAGGGGGAACCCCTGGATTTGCTTCAGGACGACATGAGATGCGAGGGGCATTCTTTCGAATGCCGCATCAACGCCGAGAATCCCGACAGCTTCCTGCCTTCGGCCGGCATTATCGCTGATCTCGCGTTGCCTGAAGGACCAGGCATTCGCGTCGACACCCATATCCATGCCGGCTACCGGGTTTCGCCCTATTACGACTCGTTGATCGCCAAACTCATCGTGCATGCGCCGATCCGGGCGGAAGCGATGGCGAAAATGCGAGAGGCGTTGGCTGCCACACGCGTAGAAGGGATCGCTACCAACCTTCCACTCCTGCGCGCGCTGTTCGAGGACGAGACGTTCATCCGTGGCGAGACGGATATCCACTACCTCGAGCAATGGCTCAAGCAGCGGAGGCCGACATGAGCGCGATCGACTTCAGCGATCCTGCGGCCATTGCAGTCCTGACGGACGCGCTGACGGCAGCCGGCGTGGACGGCCTGGAAATCTCCAAACCGGGCGGACAGCTTCGCATCGTCGTTTCGAAGGAAGAGGGTATCCAAGTCGCCCGGACAGGAAACGCGCAGCCGACGGCGGCACTGTCAGTGATCGTCAAGGCGCCGATGGCGGGGCGCTTTTGCGTCTCGCATCCCGCAGCACCGGTTGACGTCAAACAACTGCCGCATGAGGTTTCCGAAAAAGACGTGATCGGTTTCATCCGCATCGGTTCCGTCCTGCTTCCCATGACCGCTGGCCGGTCTGGTTTGCTGACTAGGCTGCTTTCAGAGCGCGATGCCCTAGTCGGTTTTGGTGATCCCCTGTTTGAAATCGAGCAGCAATCATGATTGCCACATTGAACAACCTTTCGCCGCAACGCGAAATCGTCGCGGCCGCCAAAGGCCGGGCGCGGGTCTCCTTCATTGGGGCGCGATCCTTCCTGCTTGAAACTTCAGGCGATTTCGATCTTGCCTCCCAGCGATGGATCTGGGCTTTGTCGCAAACAGTAAAGGGTTGGGCGGACATCGCGGAAGTGATACCCGGCATGACCAATCTTCTGGCTATCTGCAAGGAGACGCCCGAGGATCCCGAAATCGTCGTCAGCCGATTGCTGGAGGCATGGAATAATGCCCAAAGCCTCGATCTGGCGGGGAAGACGATCGAAATTCCGGTCCACTACGGCGGGCCATATGCGACTGATCTTCCCGCCTTGTGCGAGTTTTCCGGACTAAGCGACCGGGACGTCGTACGCATTCACTATGAAGCGACCTATCGCGTATTCGCCTTGGGCAGCGCCCCGGGCTTTGGCTATCTGCATGGCCTCGATCCCCGGATATGCATGCCCAGAAAGGCAGTCCCATCGTTGAGGATGGAGAAAGGCTGCGTGACGATTGGCGGAATGCAGACGGGCGTTGCGATGCTGACCGGACCGAATGGATGGAACTCCATAGGCTATGCGCAACTGCAGATGTTCGATCCGGCTTCATCGATACCGGCCCTGATGGCGCCGGGCGATACCGTGCGCTTCGTGCCGGCAAGGATCGAGCTATGATCGAGATCGTCGAAACCGGCCCATTCAATACGGTGCAGGATCTTGGCCGCCCCGGCTATCGCGATATCGGTGTGTCTGCCGGCGGCGCCATGGATCCGTTCGCTGTCAGGATCGGCAACATCCTCGTTGGCAACGATGAAGATGCGGCGGCAATAGAGGTGCAGACCTTTCCATTCAAATTGCTCTTCGACGTGCACACCGTCTTCGCCGTAACAGGCGCCGACGGCCAACTGGTGCTCGATGGCAGGGAACTGCTCGCCTGGTGCACGCATGTCGCTGAGGCGGGCCAGGTTCTCGAACTGAAGCAGCCGCCGACGCTGGCGCGCGCTTATATCGCGATCGGGGGAGGGCTTGATGTACCGGTTCTCATGGGCTCGCGAAGCACGGCGCTTCGGGGCGGATTCGGCGGCAATGCCGGGCGTCCTCTCATCAATGGGGACAGGATAGAAATCGGCTCAACACTTGATGAACTCCCGCTGCCGGCCAACGGTATCGCCGTCGTTGCGCCGGCCGTCGCGCTCGGCGATGTCTTTCCCGCCCCCATCGACGGCGCGTTGCCGGTCCGAGCGATAGCCGCCGGCGAGCAAGAGCTGTTTGTCTCAGATGGCGACGCCTTCTGGAGCCAGATCTGGCATATTTCTTCTCGCAGCGACCGCACCGGCTATCGTCTGTCCGGGGAGCCAATCAAGCCCACGAAGACGATCGAGATGCGCTCCCATGGCGTCGTTCCGGGCGTGATCCAGGTGCCGCCTCAAGGGGAGCCGATCATTCAGATGAGTGACGCCAATACGGCGGGTGGCTATCCGAAAATCGCCGGAGTCATCGAATGCGATCTGTGGCGGCTCGGCCAGGCGCGCGTGGGCAGCCGGGTGCGGTTCGTGCGCTCGACGCATGCTGAAGCGCGTGCCGTTGAGCAGGCCGTTGCCCGGTATGTCGAGGATGTCCAGCGAACGTCACAAATGGTCAAGCGCGCTTTGAGGGCGATGGCATGACGATAGTTCAACGGCTCAATAGGAGGAGGCGGTGAAGTTCGATCTGAATTCCGACATGGGCGAAGGTTTCGGTCCTTACCGGCTATGCGATGACGAGGCGATGATGAAGATCGTATCATCCGCCAACATCGCCTGCGGCTTTCACGGCGGTGACCCGGACACGATGGCGCGCATGGTGCGTCTTGCGAAACAAAACGGCGTCGGCATCGGTGCGCATCCAGGCCTTCCGGATCGGGCCGGTTTCGGGCGGCGCGAGATTTCATTCCATCCGGATGAACTTCGCCAGCAGATGCTCTACCAGCTCGGCGCGCTGAGCGCGATCGCCAAGAGCGAAGGCGTGACCGTCGGCCATTTCAGCTTTCATGCAGCCATGGGCAATATGGTCAATCGCGATCCCGTGCTCGCCGATCTGATGATGGATGCCATTTCCACTGTAGACTCGCGCCTCGTGGTATTCGTTTCTCCTAAGAGCGAAATCGAAAGGGCGGCGAAACGTGCCGGGCTCAAGACGCTGGCGCTGTTTTTGGCAGACCGCGCCTATGACGGCGGTGGCAAGCTGGTGGCGCGCGGTCTGCCGGGCGCCCTGGTCAAGGACGAGGCCTCCGTGCGGGTGCGCGTTCGCCAGTTCCTGACCGACGGTACCGTCGAGGCCATCGACGGCACTGTCATCGCAATGACGGCCCGATCGATCCTCGTCCATAGCGATACGCCCGGCGCGCTGGAGCTTGCCCGCATCATCCGCAGCGAAATGGAGGCTTCCGGCGCTACCTTCGCGCCTGCGGCCGAACTTG
Organism: Rhizobium sp. SEMIA 4085; assembly: GCF_013004495.1. NCBI lineage: Bacteria > Pseudomonadati > Pseudomonadota > Alphaproteobacteria > Hyphomicrobiales > Rhizobiaceae > Rhizobium > Rhizobium sp. SEMIA 4085. The sequence goes on along the minus strand of NZ_JABEPH010000026.1, from coordinate 20,369 downwards.
CTTCCTGATTGAGCCCTACGGTTCATCTCACCGAAAGATCATGTCGATGTCTTCCATAGCCGACCGTCTAAAAAACGTTTCCATCTCCGCTTCCGCAGCCATGACCCAACGTGCCAGGGAGCTGGCCGCCAGGGGCATCAAGGTTGTCAGCCTTTCCTCCGGGGAGCCGGACTTTCCGACGCCGGCTCATGCGATCGAGGCGGCCCATGCAGCAGCACTCAGCGGCGACACCAAGTATCCACCGATGGATGGAACGCCGGCGCTCAAGGCCGCGGTCAGCAGGAAGTTCAAGCGGGACAACAATCTTGATTACAATGCCAGCCAGATCGTCGTTTCCGGCGGCGGCAAGCAGGTGATCTTCAATGCGATGCTCGCGACCTGCAATCCGGGCGATGAAGTCGTCATTCCCACACCGTCGTGGGTCAGCTATGCCGATATCGTCAAGTTCGCCGGCGGTATTCCGGTGGCCGTGCCGTGTTTCGAACAGGCCGGTTTCAAGCTGCGCCCCGAGGATCTCGAAGCGGCGATCACGCCGCGCACCAAGTGGCTTATCCTGAACTTCCCGAACAATCCGACAGGGGCGGCCTGCTCGCGTGCAGACATGGCCGCGATCGCGGAGGTCATGCACCGTCATCCGCAGGTCTGGATTCTCACCGACGACATCTACGAGTTTCTGATCTATGGTGAGTTCGAGTTTTGCACAATCGCCGATGCTGACCCCAGTCTCTACGATCGCGTCCTGACGATGAATGGTGTTTCCAAGGCCTATGCTATGACGGGCTGGCGGTTGGGGGATTGCGCCAGCGGTTCGAAGGAACTGATCGCCGCGATCAGCAACGTCAACGGTCAAAATGGTGGCGGGATCACCACCGTCACGCAGGCCGCGGCCATTGCCGCGCTGGACGGGCCTCAAGATCTCCTCAAGGAGCGGGCGGCAATCTACAGGGAAAGACGCGATTTCGTCCTCGGCCAGCTGGCGAAGATCGAAGGGCTGCGCTGCCACAAGCCCGACGGCGCCTTCTACATCTATCCCAACATCTCCGGATTGATCGGCAAGACCACGAAGGGCGGGCGCAAGATCGAGACCGACGTCGATTTCGTCATGGCGCTCGTGGACGAGCATCACGTCGCGACTGTACAGGGTGCCGCCTATGGCATGAGCCCCTATTTCCGCATTTCCTACGCGACAAGCATGGAAATGCTCAATGAGGGCTGCGCACGCATCGCCCAGTTCTGCGGGGATATGCGCTAACTCGTGACCGCAGCCTTCCGGTCCGGTTGCCGGGCCGGAGGGCATTCGTCCTGCTCGCGGGCTCTAAAGTTTCAGCCGCCCGGTCAGTTCGACGAGAATGTCCTTGACGGCGAATGCCGGCTCTGACAGCGAACTCTGATCGGACGTGCAAAGTGACAGCGTTTCCTCGAGCCTGGGAGAGAGCAGCCGGCAAACGAGAGGCTCGCTCGATTCCGACACGATGCGATCGGCAATGGCCTTCGGCATGATGGTCGCTCCGAGGCCCGTTCCTACAGCGCGGGCGAGCGTCCGCACGATTTCGACTTCCGCCACGACCTTGAGATTGATTCGACTGCGCGTGAATGCGGTATCCACCGCGCGGCGCACGAAATTGTAGATCGGCGGCAACAGCATCGGCAATCCGTCGAGCGCTCCAACCGGAATGGGTTTGGAATCCGCTTCGATGGCGAAGTCGCGATGTGCCACGAGGTAGAATTCTTCACTCAGAATCGGTTCGAACCGGACGCCCTTGATCGGGCCGACCCCGTGGATCAGGGCCATTTCCAGCCTGCCGTTCATGATCATCTGACTATAGGTCTGGCCGACGCTTTCGGTCAGGTGAAGCAGAATACCGGGATGCCGTTTTCTTGTCTCGGCCAGGAGTTCGACAGACAGCGTGGCGGCGCTGCTGAACGGCACGAGCCCCACGGAAACGCGCCCTGCAAGCGAATTACCGGCGGCCGCGGCGTCTGCCTGCGCCTGTTCCATCTGACGCAGGATGATCTGGGCATGCCGGTAGACCGCATGGCCTGCGTCGGTCATGGTGACGCCCTGCTGGCTGCGGATCAGCAGTTTCTGGCCGAAATGTTCCTCAAGTGCCGCCAGTTGCTGGCTCAGTGCCGGCTGGGCAAGATGCAGGATGTCCGCCGCACGCGTGATGCTGCCGCTGTCCACGATGACGATGAAGGATTTGAGGCGTCTTATATCCATGGGGAATTGGCATTGTGTGATCTTCGCTGGAGCATGTTTACAGACGCGCCCCTGTTTTGCAAAGCGACCCTGGACGAAAGCCGTCTTCACCCTCAATAAAGGCGATAATTCCGGTGTTTTGGATCGTCCGTCCGTCGCCCGCCGATCTCCATAAAAGTTGCTTATTACTCCAAAAGTAATCGGTCTTAGGCAGGGCGTTAAAGCTCCGTTATTGTCCACAGCAACGACAAGGGGATCAAAATGCCATTCTCCGATTACAGGACCGCATTGGTCACCGGCGCTTCCTCCGGCATTGGTGCCGCAGTCGTAGAGCGGCTTTGCCGAGAGAATCTCGAAGTGCATGCGATCGCTCGCAGCACCGGAGCCCTGAAGGAGCTGGCCGAGCGCACGGGCTGCATTGCGCACGTCATTGATGTGACTGATCGGGCGGCAATTGCCGATCTCGCGAACCGTGTGCAATTCGACATTCTGGTCAACAATGCCGGCGTCGACCGGCCGAAGAAGTTCCTCGAAGCGGACGAAGGAGATATCGATCTCCTGGTCGACGTCAATCTTCGTGCCGTCCTGCACCTTTGCCGTCTGATCGTGCCTGGAATGGTGGCGCGCGATTGCGGACACGTCATCAACATCTCCTCGATCGCCGGCAACTACAATTTCGGCGGCAATTCAACGTATCATGCTGTCAAGGCAGGTGTTGCCATGTTGTCGAACCAGTTGCGGATCGACGCATTCGGCAAGCGCGTGCGGGTGACGGAAATCTGTCCCGGCCGCGTCGCAACGGACATCTTTAACCACGTCCACGGCGATGATCCGAGCGTCCGCGAGCGCTTCATCGACGGTTTCGAATTGCCTCAGGCCGCTGACATCGCGGAGGCGATCGCATTCGCAATCGCCGCGCCTGTCGCGGTGAATATCGGCCACATGGAGATCACGCCGACGCTTCAGGTGATGGGCGGCTTGCAGACGGCCAAGCCGGAAAAGACTTTTCCCGAGGCGGGCAAATCCGGGGAGCCGAAGCGGTGAGCGGCTTCGATCTTTCGGCAATCTTGAGCAATCCGGAATACGTCGAGATGCTTCTGCACGGCATCGAAATGACGTTCGTCATCTATATAGGTTCGTGGCTGCTGGCGATGACGCTCGCGCTTTTGTTTTTGGGCCTGCGTTTTTCACCGCTGCGGTTCGGTGATCCGGTTGTCGCCGCCTATGTGTCCTATCATAGGAACGTTCCTACCCTCGTCCAGCTCATGCTTTGGTATTTCGGCATATTCACGCTGATGCCGCAGGGGTGGATAACCTGGCTCGCCGGCCACAATGCCGAAGCCATCTTTGCGATTATCGGACTGGGACTTTGCCAGGCCGCCTATTTCAGCGAGGATCTGCGTTCTGGCCTGCGCTCCGTCAATCCTGGTCAGATGGAAGCCGCCAAGGCCCTTGGGCACAGTTATATCTCGGCGATGCGTTTCGTGATCATGCCGCAGGGTGTTCGCAATGCGCTGCCGCCGCTCATAAACCACAGCGTTTCCCTCTTCAAGAATAGCAGCCTTGCTCTCGTCATCGGCGCATCGGAGCTCACGCATGCCGTGAAGGAAATTGAGAACTTGAGCTTCAGGACATTCGAAATCTACCTGGTCGGCACGGTTCTCTATCTCTTTTTCTCGCTCCTGATCATGACCGGCGGCGCCTACCTCTCGATGCGCGCAGATCCTGCACGGAGTGCACGCGCATGATCAACGACATCATCGCGATCATCAAAGACTACTGGCTGCTGCTGTTGATCGGCCAGTATCCAAACGGGCCGCTGGGCGGGCTCGCCAATACTCTCATCCTTTCGGCACTCAGCATCGCTCTCGCTTTTCCTGTCAGCATTCTTTTCGCGTTGGCCAGGTTGTCGAAATGGCCGATGCTGCGCTGGCCAGTCACCGCTCTCGTCTATGTCACGCGCGGCGTACCTTTGTTGATGCTCATCCTTTGGAGCTATTTCCTCGTCCCGCTCTGGACTGGGGCGGATGTTCCGAGTTTCGTGACCATGCTCACGACGCTTGTGGTCTATCAGGGCGCCTTCTTGAGTGAAGTGGTCCGTGCGGGGATTGTCGCGCTCGGGCACGGCCAAATGGAAGCCGCTCGAGCGCTTGGACACAGTTACCTTGGTGCGATGCGCTACATCATCCTGCCGCAGGCGCTCTACAACATGATACCGAGCATCATCTCGACGTTTGTCTCCACAATCAAGGACACGACGCTCGGATATGTGATCAACGTGCCGGATCTCACCTTCGCGGCCAGTCAGGTCAACAACCAGCTTCTGACGCAGCCTTTCCAGGTGTTCCTCATTCTCGCGATTGTCTACTACGCAATCTGCTGGAGCCTGACCCACGTCGCAAATCGTCTCGAGCGGCGCATCGCGCGCCGGCGCGCCGGTCCATCCAGCCTGCGCGCAGCACCCTTGGTTGCGACCTCAAAAATCGTATCGGAGCAGCTATGAGCACTTCAATTCCATCGACGCAGGAATTGCAGACGATCCGCCTTTCGAATGTCTGCAAGAGCTATGGCGACTATCCGGTCTTGAAGGACATTGATGCCGAAGTGTCCCAGGGAGAGGTCGTGGTCATATGCGGACCGTCTGGTTCGGGAAAGTCCACGCTGATCCGCACCATCAACCGGCTTGAGGAGATCAGCAGCGGATCGATAACACTCGAGGGGCGCAATATTCACGCGCCAATGCGTGCGAAAGAACTCAATCTTCTTCGTAGCCGCATCGGCTTCGTGTTCCAGAGCTTCAATCTTTTTCCGCATCTGTCGGTGCTCGACAACGTGTCGATGTCGCCGATCAGGGTGAAGGGTGTTGCGCCCGACGCGGCGCGCGACAAGGCGAACAAGCTTCTCGACCGTGTTGGTCTGGCCGACAAGGCCCATTCCTATCCAGGTCAATTGTCTGGCGGACAGCAGCAGCGCGTCGCCATTGCCCGCGCACTCGCCATGGAGCCGCCGGTGATGCTCTTCGATGAACCCACGAGCGCGCTCGATCCGGAAATGGTTGGCGAAGTGCTGAGCGTCATGAAAAGCCTGGCAGCCGAGGGCATGACCATGCTCTGCGTCACCCACGAAATGGGCTTCGCGCGTGATGTCGCAGACCGCATCTGGTTTATCGACGCGGGGCAGATCCTTGAGACGGCGTCTCCCGAAGGCTTCTTCAAGAGCCCGCGCCATCCTCGTGCCCAGCGCTTCCTGGCCGATCTACGGCATTAAACTAATCATCATAACAAAGGAGAACAGCAATGAACTGGAAATATCTTATCATGGGTGTCGTCTTAGCTGGCGCAAATGTGATCTCGCCGGCGAAAGCGGATCAGCTGGAGAAAATCAAATCCGCAGGAACGTTGCGCTGCGCGACCTTTGCCGACGTTCCACCCTTTGCGTCCCCCGATCTGAAGACGCGTCAAATGGCTGGCTTCGACGTCGATCTTTGCAACGCCATCGCCAAGGAACTGGGCGTCAAGGCCGAGATCAAGCCAGTCTCGGTCGAAGCGCGCGTGCCGGAGGTCAAGCTTGGCCGTGTCGACATTACCGTTGCCAATCTCGCTTATACATTGAGCCGGGCCGAGCAAATTCAGTTCAGTGATCCCTACTATCTCGCGAAGGAAATGCTCATCGTCCCGGCCTCCGATCCTGGCAAAAGCAAGGCGGATTTCGCGGGTCAGAGAATTGCCTCGACCAAGGGCTCCACATCCGAAATGTCGATCAAGCTCAACAAGTCCGAGCCCCTGACATTCCAGGACACGGCTTCGGCCTATCTTGCCGTTCAGCAGGGCAAGGCGAGGGGCATGGTGGCCAACACCATGACGACGACCAAGTTCGTCAATGAATCGAAGACCAAGGGCAAAGAAATGCGGATGATCGAGGAGCCGATGTTGTACCAGCCGATCGGCATCGGTATGGCCAAGGACAATCCGGACCTGACCGCCAAGATCAACGAGGTGCTTCGCAAGCTCGATACGTCGGGCGAGCTCAACAAGATCTGGGACAAGTGGCTTGGCCAGAACACCGAATACAAGATGACGCGGACCGACAAGGTCGTATCGCTCTCCGAGCTGAAATTCGATCCGATCCCGTAAATTGCCACTCGCTCGGCGCGGCCAGAACCTAATCGCAAAACACTGAAGACTGCAGGCGGCGCGACGTGCTCGCCGCCGGTCTTATCTAGGGGGTTTTTATGATCCACATCAGAGACATCGCTGAACGGCCAAGCAAGGCTGATGTCGCGGCACTTTCCAAATTCTCGCCGGCAACAATCCATGAAGCTCAAGGACGCAGGGGAGCACTTTCCTCTCGCCTTAAGCCGGTTGATTATCGCATGAAGCTGTGCGGTCCGGCCTTCACCGTGAAATGCGCGCCGCGTGACAACATCATGCTGCAGCTCGCCATCAACTACGCAAAGCCAGGCGACATCATCGTCGTGTCGGCCGGCGAATACGAGGAAGCCGGCTCTTTCGGCGACGTGCTGGCCAATGCCTGCCTTGCCAAGGGCATCGGCGGACTGGTGACCGATACCGGAGTGCGCGATACGCTTCAGCTGAGGGAACTCGGCTTCCCGGTTTTCTCGCTCAGTGTTTGCATCAAGGGCACCGTCAAAGAAACGATCGCCGCCGTGAATGATCCGATCATCGTCGGTGGGGAGATCGTTAATCCCGGCGATATCATCGTAGGGGATGCCGATGGCCTGGTCGTTGTCCGGCGCGCTGAAGTCCAGGAGGCAGCCCGGCTATCGCAGGCCCGCGAGGATGCCGAAGCCGGCTATATCGACGCCTATAAGCAGGGCAGGTCGGTGATCGAAGTCAGCAAGCTTGAAGCCGTCTTGAAAGCCAAGGGGCTGGTCGTCGACATCTGAGACCGGCCCGCGCCGAAGTCCTGCCGTTTGTTGCTGGCTTTATTTTATAGTCAAGCGGCGAACACAATTATTGCCGCGACACACCCCAATCTCCTACGTCAACGGGACATAGGCGCGGCTCCTTCTGTCAAGCCAATCGAGGTCGGTTTTGCCGCCTGCGCGCAGATAGGCTGCGGCCTTTATAAACAGCGGATGACAGAGATCCCGCCTTGTCAGAAGATGATGGTCTTGCCCTTCGATCCGCGCCATCATTGCCGCCTTTTCAGGCTCGTCGCTATATGCACGCGCTAAGAAGGTCACGGACCCATCTGTGAACTCAAACACATCGTACTCGTAATGGTAGTCACAAAACCCATCAGCGTCAGGCTCGGATGCATCGATGTGATGCGATACTTCCACCGTCATGGGCCAAGCGGTGGCCTCCCGCCCCAGGACGGCCCTGGTGCGCCACAAGGCCACTCGCGCTCGGTAAAACAGCTTTTCGATCTGCAACAAATCTACATGTCAGCGAGGTCTTCCTCGCCCTGGGTTTTTTCGCGGGCGCGCGGGGTGCCGCGCTTTTCCAATTCGCGCAATCGGCACGCTTGTGATCGAAACGCATCGTAGTCTCTAGCCCATCTTCCATCTCATCGGCAAGGGTTAGGAACCCGGGAAGGGTATCACACTCTTGAGCGCAACCGGTGCGGCCGTCGCGAAATCGAGGCTGGAGTGCTGTTACTCTTCAAACGCGCGATGTGGAAGCGCGTCTTGAAAGTGAATTGAATCCGAGCTTTTCGGAAATCTCTTGTGCTGCGTTCAACAGGCTATCGAGATAGGCAGCGCGATTGCGCAGCCCGTCTTCGCGCGGGGCAACCAGGCACAGCGTGGCGATGCAGGCACCATCAGCCTGATGAATCGGGACAGCCAAACAATGGGTGAAATTCTCCACTTCACTATTGAAGGTGAAATATCCATCGCGTGCTGCCTGCCTCACTTGGGCGATGAAATCCGCGGGCTCCAGCCGCCGGCCGTTTGGCAAAACGAAATCCTGCGGCGGGATAAGTTCAAGGATTTCCTGATCCGAAAGGTTTGACACCAGGAGGCGGCCTGACGCGGTCCAGGGAATGGAAACGAGTTCACCGACATTCGAGGAGATTCGGAACGGCCGGATGCCCTCGCGCATCATTGCAACCGTATATTTGTTGCCCTCGAGCAGACACATCTGCGCTGTCTCACGCGTTTCCTCGGCGAGATGGACCAGCATACGATCGCACTCGCGCATAAGGTCGAACTGCTCGGCATATGCGGTGCCGAGGAAATAGAGGCGGCGGCCGAGAAAGACCCTGCCGTCGCCGCCCTGATAATCCAACATTCCGTGGTTGAGCAGCAGGTTGACGAGTTCGTAGATTGAGGAGCGCGGCGCGCCGATTTCCGCAGCGATCTCATTCGGGCGCATCGGCCGACGCTTCACACGCAGGAACTCAAGAATCTCGAAGGCACGATCCAGTCCTCGCGTCCGTCGTGAAACCGTGTCGCCGGAGGCTTCCGTCATGTTCTTCTCCGGAGTTGCTGTCAGGTGCGATCGGCGCGATAGGCCACGCAATCGACTTCCACCTTGCAATCGACCATCATCCGCGACTGAACACAAGCACGTGCCGGTGCATTCCCGCCAAAAATTTCAGCATAGACGCCATTGAAGCTCCAGAAATCGCGGGGGTCATCGAGCCATACCCCAACGCGCACGACATCCTCCAGACCGTAGCCGGCTTCGTCGAGAATACGGATCATGTTCTCAATCGCCTTGCGACTCTGTGCGACAATACCGCCGGGCACGATTTCGCCCTTTTCCATGGGAACCTGGCCCGAGACATAGAGCCAGCCTGCTGCTTCCGTCGCCCGGGCAAAGGGCAGGGGTTGTCCGCCGGCCCCGGTTTCGCCAGCACCGTAACGCTTGATTGTCATGGGATCTCTCTTCTAGTTGAAACTTGAGGTTTTGAGAAACTCAGCGAGCCGCTCTGTCTTTGGAGTGACGAACATTTTCTTCGGGTCGCCTTCCTCGCAGATGACGCCTTGGTTCATGAAGATGACACGCGACGAAACTTCGTAGGCGAAGCGCATCTCGTGGGTGACGAGCAGCATGGTCATGCCGTCGGCGGCAAGCCCCTTGATGACCTGAAGCACTTCACCCACTAGTTCAGGGTCGAGCGCAGAGGTCACTTCATCAAACAGCATCAGCCGCGGCGACATGGCGATGGCACGGGCGATCGCGACGCGCTGCTGCTGGCCGCCGGAAAGCTGACCGGGATATTGGTCCATGCGAGCGGCGAGGCCAACGCGGTCGAGCCATTTTTCGGAAATGGCGCGGGCTTCCGGCTTCGTCATTTTCTTCACCTTGACGAGACCAAGCATGATGTTTTCAGCCGCACTCATGTGGGGGAAGAGATTGAACTGCTGAAACGCCATGCCGGTCAGTGCACGCTGGCGTGCGATTTCTTTCTCGCTCTTGCGGCGCCGGGTCACGCCTTCGACGCGATAGCCGATCTCCTCACCGTCCAGACTAATCGTGCCGCTTTGGAATTCTTCGAGCATGTTGATGCAGCGAAGCAAAGTCGTCTTGCCAGAGCCGGACGAGCCGATGATAGAAATGACTTCACCTTCCTGGACGCTACAATCGACGCCCTTGAGGACTTCGTGGGTGCCGTAGGTCTTACGCAGACCCTTGATGTCGAGAATGGTCTTGACCATTGGGGAAGCCTCTTCAGGACGGCAGGGCGGTCTTGCGCTCGACATATTTGCCGAACTGCTCGATGCCGTAGTTGACAATGAAATAAAGCGCGCCAGCCAGGAAATAGAACTGCAGGCTCATGAAATTGCGGGAGATGATCTCCTGCGTGCGCAGGAGAAGCTCCGCCACACCGATGACAGAAAGCAGGGTTGAGGCCTTTACCATCTCGGCCGCCGTGTTCACCCAGGACGGCAAGCACTGGCGCATGGCCTGCGGCCATAGCACGGAGGTGAAGGTCTGAGTGAAGGTCAGGCCGATCGCCTTGGCGGCTTCGGTCTGTCCCTTGGGGATTGCCTGAAGGGCTCCACGCACGATTTCGCCGACATGCGAGGAGCAGAAGATCGCAAGTGCGAGGACACCTGCCGAAAACGGCCCGAGATCAACTCCGGCGGCTGCGGAGACGTAATAGCTCGCCAGTACGAGCACGAGCACCGGCGTGCCGCGAATAACGTCCGTATAGGCGCGGACCACTAAGCGCAAAACAGTGCCGCCGTAGACGAGCGCCAAGCCGACGAAAACGCCGAGTACGGAACCCGCCAGGATGGCCAGCAGAGAGATCGACACAGTCATGGCGAGGCCGTTCATGATGACGTATCGGGCGATCCAGAGTTGCTCGAGAAAGGTGTGGGACATCCGGGCTTACCTCGGCAGGGCCAGGCGGCCCTCGACGAAACGCATCAAGGCGGCGATGAAAAAACAGGTTGCGACATAGAGGGCGGACGTGACCATCCAGGTTTCTACGACGCGGAAGCTCTCGACGTTGATCTTGCGGGCCGCAAATGTCAGCTCGGGCACGGCGATGGCGGCGGCGAGCGAAGTGTCCTTGAAGAGCGAAATGATCGTTGAAGACAGAGACGGCAGCACGTTACGCAGCATCAGTGGAGCAATGATGGAACTGCGGATCTGCAACCCCGTCAGGCCGATGGCGAGCCCGGCTTCCGTCAGACCTGCCGGAATTGACAATAATCCGGCCCGGAATACTTCGGCGAGATAAGCACCCGAGTATAGGGACAAAACCAGCACGAAGCTTTCCAATTTATCGAGGCGGACGCCCATCTGCGGCAGCGCGAAATAGGCAAATAGCACCAGAACGAGGATCGGCAGGTTGCGGATCACCGTGACATAGACCTGCGCTGCTGCGAGCCCGTAGCGGTTCTTCGCCGTCAGTGCGAAGGCCGAAAACAGGCCGATCACCGCTCCAATCACGATCGAGATCACCGCAAGGCCAAGGCTCAGCGCGAGCCCGCTCAACAGAAAATCGAAATTACGCCAAACGGCGGCGAAATTCAGAGTGTAACCCATGGCGTGCCTTCCCCTGAGGCCGAGGGAGCGGGAAACAGGTCCCGCTCCACACGGCTGTTATTTGAATTCGACCGGGAAGCCGATCTGAGGCGGGGTTAGATCTTTGCCGAACCAGGTTTTGAAAGACTTGGCGTAAGCGTCGAACTCAACGCCGGTCATGGCTTCGTGCAGAGCGGTGTTGACGAAGTTCAGCCAATCCTGATCGCCGCGCTTGACGCCGCAGGCGTAGGTTTGCGGGTTCCAGCCGTAGCCGGCATCCTTGTAACGGTCCGGATTCTGCGTCATGTACCAGGCGAGCGAAGACTGGTCTGTCGCAACTGTATCGGCGCGTCCAGATTCCAGCGCCTGATAAATGAGGTCCACGGATTCATACTGGTCTACCTTCGCCTCCGGCAGAGCAGCATGCACCATGGCCTCGGCATAGACATTTTGCAGGACCGAGACGGTGACGGACGAACCAGCCGCCTTCAGTGCGGCATAATCAGCATATTTTCCGTCCGCTTTGAGCATCAGACCCACACCTTCGCGATAGTAAGGAATGGTGAAGGCAACCTGCTGAGCGCGTTCGCCAGTTACGGTCATGAATTGGCAGGTGATGTCGACCTTGCCTGTCGTTATGTTTGGTATGCGGGCGTCGGAGGACTGGTTCACATATTCGATTTTTTCGGGATCGCCGAAGAGTGCCTTGGCGATGATATGACCCATATCGACGTCGAAGCCCTGAAGCTTGTCGTCTGCGCTCTTGAAGTGCCAGGGCGCGTTGGTGCTACCCGTGCCAAGGACAAGATGGCCGCGGGCGAGCACTTCGTCGAGCTTGCTGCCATCGGCGAGGACGGGGGTGGAAAACAGAGCTGTGGCGACGGCCAGCGACATCGTGCCGGCGAGGACGGAATTGGTCATCGTGTTCCCCTTGATTGACCGTTTTTCTGATAATCCAATATATCGGACATGTGTCTGTGTTATTGGATTGACATATCAAGAGGTATGAGGAATGACTTGTCAATAGGTTCTGCCATAAAGATGCAGCGTCGATTGACGACAGGTTTCCGGCAGTGCAGCATTCCCATACGGTTTTCAGAGGCTCCCATGCCCTTCTCGTCTAAAGATTTGACGGCGATCGACACGCCGGCGGTGCTTATCGATCTCGACATCGCGAAGCGGAACATCCAGCGCTTCCAGGATTATGCAGACAGCCACGGTCTGCGTGTGCGCCCTCACATCAAGACACACAAGTTGCCAGCCGTCGCAGAGATGCAGCTTGCAGCGGGCGCGATCGGCATCACCTGCCAGAAGGTTTCGGAAGCCGAGGCGATGGTTTGCGGCAGCAACGCCATACGCGACGTACTGATCACCTACAATATTATGGGTGCGGCCAAGCTGGAGCGCCTGAAGGCGTTGGCCGAAAAAGTAAATCTGTCGGTCGTCGCCGATAGCCGCGCGGTCGTCGACGGGTTGTCGTCGGCCTTCCATGCCGCGCCTGCGCCGCTGGCGGTGCTCGTGGAATGTAATACGGGCGCAAACCGCTGCGGCGTAGCCACGGTCGAGGAGGCCGAGAACTTGGCTGTCGCGATCCAGGCGGCTCCCGGCCTCGTTTTCGGCGGGTTGATGACTTATCCGCCGGCAGGCGGCGAGGCGCAGGTCGAACGTTTCATGCGGCAGGCCACTACTCGCATCAATGCGCGCGGCCTCACCGTTCCGGTTGTTTCCTCAGGCGGTACGCCGTCCATGATGCATGCGGCCGAGTCCCCGATAACGACGGAGTATCGTCCCGGAACCTATGTCTACAATGACCGATCGCTCGTGGCGCGCGGCGTCTGCGGCTGGGAGGACTGTGCACTGAACGTGCTCGCCACCGTCGTCTCCGTTCCCGCACCGGATCGAGCCGTGATCGACGCCGGATCCAAGACGCTGACCTCAGACTTGCTCGGCCTTGCAGGTTACGGTCATGTGCTCGGACGCGACGACGTTACGATCGACCAGCTTTCGGAAGAGCATGGAAGGCTGGTCAGCAGGGGCGCGATCGGCCTTAAGGTCGGGGACAAGGTGCGGATCGTGCCAAATCATGTCTGCGTCGTCACCAATATGGTTGACGCGGTCATGGTGACGAGTGGCGATCGGACTGGACCGGACATCTGGCCCGTCGTCGCACGTGGAAAAATTGTTTGACCAATTGGCGGGGCAGGAAGTCGCCTGATGCGCGCACGCTTCCCGAAGCCAAGCCTCTTGGTCAAGTCCTTACGAGGTCGTCCTTTCCTCTACTCGGGCTCTCGGACGGCATGGGCGCCAATATTGCGGCTCCGAGCGCCACAACACCCTCGTCGGCAGCGCTTCGATCTATGCCATGAACGGTCGTGACGAAAGCAGAGATCGCAGGGCGCCAGGCCTTCCTCGACGTCCTCCGCCAGCCCGAGCAACGACGGAAGACCGACCCACCTCAGCGTTGCGGCGACCGCAAAGATCGCCGCGACCAGATCTCCTTCGGCAGCTTTGCGGTCGATCTTCGTCGGAGAACGGCAAATTATTGGCATAATACACATGGCTTTTTGAAAGTTTTTATGTAAAAACATCGAGTTAGCTCACATGCCTTCGAAGGCGCGATTAGAACTCGTGACGGAAAAGTGGAACGCAAAGTCAATCTCAAAGATGTCGCGCGCGATGCGGATGTGTCCCTCAGCACGGCCTCGCACGCCCTGAACGGAACCGCCCCACTCACGATCGAAGTGCGTGAGAGGGTTTTGAATTCAGCAAAACGTCTGGGTTATCTCGAGCGCCGAAGGAAGAGGGCGACAATTGCCGCGTTGCGCGTCTTGCTTCTTGCAATTCCCGACGATGCCGCTCCGCAAAGTGACCTCAACTTGGTGAGTTGGACGATCCTCAACGGCCTTCGGAAGGAATGTGAGCGACGCGGGATCAGAACCGTACCCTTTGTCAGCACCGGCCGGAGAATCGATGGTAATCAGGTAAGACAGATTGCGCTTTCGGAGCGTGCTGATGGTATCGTGATCTTGAACGACGATCAGCCGGAACTCATCCGAAGTCTTGCTTCTGCCGGCATGCCCGTCGTCATCATAAACGGCGAGGATCCGGCCATGCTGGTCGATACGGTCACGCCGGAAAACCGCTTCGGAGCGCGACTGGCTATCGAACATCTGCTCGCGCTCGGACATCGTCGAATTCTGCACCTGACCTGGAAGGGCCGCACGACGATCCAGCGCAGATATGACGGCTTTTCCGACGCGTTTCTTGCCGCGCAGCTTCCTATTCTGGACGGCATGATCCTTGAGGCTGAAGGATATGAACCCAGACATGGCGAGGCGGCCATCAATGCGCTGCTTGATCAGGATCCTGAAATGCGCGGGGCGACCGCCATCTTTTGCGCCGCCGACAATCTGGCGCTTGGATGCCTGAAGGCATTGGCTGATCGTGACATTCGCGTGCCGGAGGCGATTTCCGTGCTGGGATTCGATGATATCGTCCGAGGCGAGTTCAGTCGTCCGCCATTGTCGACGATCAGTGTACCGGCCGACAGGCTCGGCGCTGCTGCCTTGTCCCTGATCGAACAGCGTCTGATCGCCAATGATCCGCAGCGGCCGGCTCACCGCCTGGAACTGGGATGCCATCTCGTTTTGCGTGGCAGCATTGCGTCGCCACGCTGACCGGGATCACTTCATCCCGGTTCCGGCAATACCTGTGGTGATGTATTTCTGCAGAAACACGAACACGATCGTCACAGGGAGCAGGCTGAGAAAAGTCATCGCAAGGATGTAATGCCACTGGACCGAGAATTCTCCCTGAAATGCATTCAGGCCGACCTGCAGTGTAAAATTCTCTCGACTATTGAGGACAATAAGCGGCCAGAGGAAATCATTCCAGCGCCAAAGGACGGAGAAGATCGCCAGCACCGCCAAGGCAGGTGCCGTCAGCGGCAAAATGATTCGCCAGAAGATGCAAAATTCGCTGGCCGCATCAACGCGTGCAGCCTCAATGAGTTCATCGGGAATTGTCAGCATATATTGTCGCAGCAAAAACACGGCCGTCGGAGAGGCGATCGTCGGAAGGATGACGCCCCACAGGTTATCGGCAAGACCAACGCCAACGACCACCAGATATGCCGGGACCATGACGACGGCGAGTGGGATCATCAAGGTTGAAATGATGATCACGAAAACCGTCTTGTCGCCGCGAAACCGGTATTTCGACAATGCGAAAGCTGCCATGGCGTTGACCAGGAGTGTCAAAACCGTTGCGACGAACGTGACGAACACCGAGTTCTTGAGGAAGGTCAGGAAGTTGAAACGCGTCAATGGATCGGCGTAGTTTTGGGTGGCCACGGTCAACCGCTGCACGGGCGTGATACTCTTTACATCGACGCTGACGGGCTTTTGCGGACTGACAGGGTCAACCATTTGGGCTTTGAGACCGATACGGCGGACCATCGCCATTTCGCGCTTCTCACCGTCAATGGTGACCTGCCAAAGGCTAAGCGGCTTGTCGAATCCCGCTACAGTCTGCTCGACGGCAGCGCGGGGAAGCAGCGTCGGCGGAAACCGGGTGATCTCAGCCGCCGGCTTCAGAGAGGAAAGGCCCGCCCAGACAACGGGAACAAGCACCGCAAGGGTTCCGGCAAATAGCCAGATCCATGACAGTATGTCGGTCATATCGATGCGTCCGGCCCGGCGCGTGCGCGTGAGAAAGCTGATGGGATTCATAAGGCTATTCATTTTATGACTCCATTCGCCGGCCAAGGCGCAGCTGTATCAGCGTCAGTACCAAAAGCACCAATCCCATGAGAACCGATGCCGCGGATGCAAGGCCGAAGAGGCGCAGATCGCTGCTGAAAGCCATCTGGTAGATGTATTGCACGATAAAGCTGTTGGCTGTGCCCGGGCCACCGCCATTCGTAAGAACCCAGGCTTCGTCGAAAATCTGGACGGACCTGATCATCAGAAGTATCAGAACGACCAGAAGGTTCGGCCCCAGCAGGGGCAGCGTGATCCTGAAGAGCGTGCGGCGAGGCGAGGCTGCATCGATTGAGGCGGCTTCATAAAGCTCCTTCGGGATGGCCTGGAGACCGGCAAGGAGGATGAGGGTGTAAAAACCCATGTGAAACCAGACGGAGACGACCACGACGAAGAAGCGCGACCAACCGACATCCAAAAGGAAGATTTCCGGGGGTACGCCGACCATCTGCAGGAAGGCGTTCAGCAGCCCATTCCGATCAAGGAACCATTTCCAGATCAGGCCGATGACGACGGGAGACAGCAATACCGGATAGAAGAAGATTGCTCTAAAGAAGCCTCGCGCGGCGATTGCTCGATTGAGTATCAGTGCTGTTACAAGGGCGACGAGCAATGTTGCGACGACGTTGAATGCCACGAACCAAAGCGTATTCCACACAGCCGTCCAGAAAAGCGATTCCCGGCAAGTTCCGGGCCTCAGATAGTCATCGCAGGCAAGCAGGGTGCGAAAATTGTCCAAGCCGACAAACGGCCGGTCCGACACGAAAAGGTTCGTCCCGCCCGTAAAGGCGTAACCCACGGCGATTGCGATGGGGAGGAACGTGAATATGCCGAACAGAACCAAATTCGGTGCCAGAAACAGCCATGGCATGCGTTTCCGGCCAAGCACGCGCTCCATTCCGTTTACGGGGGCCTCGATCACTCGCATGATCGTTTCGCCTGCCTGATAAAGGACCGCACCTTTCTTGGGCGTCGTCATATCAGCGCCTCCCTTGGCCTTGCCGCCGGCCAAACGCCAGGCCGCTTTCAGGATCGAAGAGATGAACGCGCACAGGCATGGAGTTGATCAGGACGCGGTCACCTGGTGACGGCGCGAAATGACCTGGCTCGTGAATGATGATCTGCTCGTCTTGCCCCTCCAGGTTGCCATAGACATAGGTTTCGGTTCCAAGCCCCTCATGATACTGGACGACGAACGGCAACCCATCTTGACCGGAGCGTGAAAAATGCGCGGGCCTGACGCCGGCAAGCACTGCCTGGCCGACCTGAATCCCGGAAAGGTCCACGTCACTGATCAGCTTGCCGCCGTTGCCGACGTCGACGATAACGCCGCTTTCCCCGATACTGGCGACCTTACCCTTTATGATATTCATGCGTGGAGAACCGAGAAAGCCTGCCACAAAGAGATTTCGCGGGTGATCAAACAATTCCAGCGGGGCGCCCACCTGCTCTACCTGTCCGCTGCGCAGCACGACGATCTTGTCGGCCATCGTCATCGCCTCGACCTGGTCATGGGTGACGTAGATCATCGTGGTTTTGATCTCACGATGGAGTTTTGTGATCTCGGCTCGCGTCTGGACGCGCAGTGCGGCGTCGAGGTTCGAAAGCGGCTCGTCGAAGAGAAAGATGTCGGGTTCGCGCACGATTGCCCGGCCGATCGCCACGCGCTGGCGCTGCCCGCCTGAAAGTTGCTTCGGACGCCGGTCCAGATAGGGTTCGATTGCCAGCATCCTGGCCGCTTCGGCAATCCGCGCCTCGATCTCGACGCGCTTGAACTTGAGGTTCTCCAAGCCGAAAGCGAGGTTCTTGCGAACGCTCATATGCGGATAAAGCGCGTAGGACTGGAAGACCATGGCGATCTTGCGTTCGGCGGGCGAAAGCTGGCCTACATTGCGCCCTCCGATTGAGATTGCGCCGGATGTTATGTCTTCGAGACCCGCGATGATGCGCAGCAAGGTCGACTTGCCGCATCCGGAGGGACCCACAAAAACGACGAACTCGCCATCCTTGATATCAAGTTCCACATCATGCAGGACCTTGATGGCGCCATATGACTTGTTGACGGTGGAAAGCTTCAGTTCTGCCATGTCCTGCTCCCATCAGGTGCCGCCGTTTCGAAGGCGACGTCAATCTTGTTCCATCCCTGCGGCAGGGGTGCTGGCCTTTTGATGAGCACCTCTTCCAGAAAGATACCCGTGACCCCGGAAAGATAGGCGGCTGGCATCCCTCCCGGATAGCGCTCAAGACCGATCACCCGTCCGTCCGAACCGCGCGTCCAGGCATTGGCGCGCCCGCCTCCATCGGCGCGCGGCGCCAAATCCGCATTCGTCGGGCGCAGGTCATAGAATTGCCCTGTGCCCAGTTGCCCGGGCTGCTGGACCAGGTTTATGCGCGCCAGCCGGATGTTTCGAATGCCGGCGGAAGACGTCGAAATCAAAGTGATCGCCCCCTCCATTCGGCCGGTTATATCTTCGACGATCAGGTTCTCGATCGCCCCGGCAGTCCGCGCCGCGACGCGGTCGACAACATTGATCGTCAAGGCTTCTCCCGAACCCCAGAAGCCGTCGAGCGTTTCATGGCACTCTACTCCAATTCTTAAAAATCTGACGTTCGATATCCGACCGCCGTCGCGCGAGAAAACGCCGAGCGCACGGTTGGAGGCCGAGACATTGCAATCCTCGAATACGGCATTTGTGATATCGCCATGCGTTTCCGTTCCGATCTTAAGGGCGCAACTCAAGCTTTGGATCGAGCATCGGCGAACGAGAATATTTTCGCATTGCCCTATGGCGGCACCCGCCGGACCCATACTCGTCTTCAGGCAAATGCCGTCGTCCGCGGTCGATATCAGGCAATCTTCGATGATGGCGCCGCGGCATGCATCGAGAACAATACCGTCCGTATTGGGAAGACGATGGTCGTTCTCGATCCTCACTCCCCTGACCGCAACGTCCGTGCAGTCGACAAAGTGCAGCGTCCACATCGGCGAGCGGCATATATGGATGGAACTGATCTCAACCCCGTCACACGCCTCGAAGACGACAACGCGCGGTCGAAAATCGGCCGGGATGAATGTCCCGACCGTCTTGTCGTCGCCGACGATGAAGCTGTCGCAACCGGCTTCGAGGCGGCCGAAGCCGGTCAGGCTTATCCGCCGCGCATTTTTGGCGACGATCATGCCGCGGTTTGATTTTTCTGCAATGACCGAAACGGTCGTATGTGCATAGGCGTCATAGTCCGCGACCGGACGCAGGATCGCGCCGGCGGCCAGATGAAGATCCACGCCGGATTTGAGCTGGAGCCCCCGGCAAATATGGATGCCGGCCTCAAGCACCACGCGCCCGCCGCCTGAAGCCGACGCTTTGTCGATCGCTGCTTGTAGTCGAGCGGTATCGTCGCTGCCGGCCGCATCAATCGAGATTGGAGATGCCGCGCTCATTGCTGGAGACCGCGCTCCAGAAGGACTTCCGTCAGGAGCAGCATGGTGAGCGCCTGGCCGTAAGGCGTCGGCACATTCGGTATGCGCCGATAGAAATCGAGGTCGTGGCCCATCGGTGTGCCGTCCGAAACACCATGGACCACACCTTCCTCGTCGATGCGCGCCAGCACGGCCGAAAGCGCCCGCTCGGCGTAGATCCGGTCGTTGGTATCCAGAATGCCGGCATCGACGCCACGCAGGATGCCGTAGGCAATTCCGGCGGTGGCTGATGTCTCCAGTGGCGACGAGGGGTCGTCCAACAAGGTTGTGAACATTCCGTCCGGCCTCTGACACGCCTTAAGCGAACGTACCTGGCTGGCAAGAACATTGGAAAGGTAACGCCGGTCCTTTTCCCCCAGCATCGGCACAAGCTCGAACAGCTCCGGGATGGCCACCGTGATCCAGGCATTGCCGCGAGCCCAAAAGGCATTGGCAAAATTGTGCCGTCCATTGAAGGTCCAGCCATGATACCATAGCCCACTCACCGGATCCGACAGGTAGCGCGTGTGGATCACGAACTGATAGACAGCTTCGTCGATCCATTCGCTGCGTTTGCAAAGCACGCCAGCGCGCGCGAGAAAGAGGCAGGCCATGAACAGCGTGTCGTCCCAAAGCTCGCCCTCGTTGAGGCGTTCTTTGACAACGTGTTGAAAGCCACCGTCCTCGGTTTTGGGCAGTTCCTTCACCAACCATTCGGCCCAGTCTTCGACAAGGGCGCGAAAATCGGGACGATCGACATGCTGAACGAGGATGGCAAGCGGCAGCATCGGAGCCGTGCTGTTGATCTGGCGTGGCGGTAGGCCCCGCTCGATCTGGCTGCTGTACCACGCCACAAGGTCCTGGAGCGCTTTTTGATCATTGGTGGAAATCGCGCGTCTTAGGAAGCCGTAAAGACCAACGCCGACTTCCCAATCCCACTCCTCGAACTGGGTCCCCGAGGTGGACTCGGCGGTCATCACGCCTTCACGAATGACCTCAAG
>NZ_JABEPH010000291.1:0-7905 GCF_013004495.1 Rhizobium sp. SEMIA 4085 | reverse complement strand
CCCCACCCGCCCACAGCTCGCCGCCACGGCCCACAGTCCGGCCCCCGTCAGGTGCCCCCCGACCCCTGGCGCAACCTGAGGGTTGTCGAGCTGCGCCCTGAGAGCGCGGCCGCCATCGCCGGACAGCATTCGGGAGACAAGCAAGGCACCGACCCCAGCGCAGGCCAGCGAGATGAGGTAAAGCCACAGCTCCGGGGCATCCGCCATGACATCAGGCATTTCAGGCGCGTCGATGGGAAGCCCGGACACGCCTCCGGTCAGGCCTCCCATCTTGAGCAGCAGTTGTGGAAAAGCTGCTGCGATCCCGAACGTAACAATGGCCAGCTGCAGACCCTGGAGCCTGAGCGCCGGAAGGCCGATGACCAGGCCGACTGCGGCGGCGACTGCAGCCGCGACCGGCAACGTAGGCAGCGGGGGGTCGCCGGCGGTGGCGTTCAGGATCGCGGTAACATAGGCTCCGACACCGAACAACGTCCCTTGGGCAAGGCAAATCTGCCCGGCATATCCCATCAGCAGGTTCAGACCGAGGATCGCGATGGCATAGGCGATCGCTATGGCCACTTCCTGGAGAGCGTAGGCGGGGGCGGAGACCGGGATCAATATCGCGACGATCGCGAAGAGACCGAACTTGATCGCGGTTGAGAGGAAGACGTCTCTCATAGTTTTGTCACCTTGTAGGAGCCGAACAGGCCGACGGGCTTGACGAGCAGGATGATCAACGTCAGCGCGATCGGGACCGCGATACGCATGTCGGCTCCGATGAACGAAAGGTAACTTGCACCCAGGCTCTCGGCGACGCCAACCGCAAGGCCGCCGACGATGGCGCCCAGCGGACTGTCCCAGCCGCCAAGGGTCGCGGCCGCCAGGCCATAAAAGAGGATTGGCGTCATCATCGTCGGGCTTAGAAACAGGCGGGGTGCGATTAGAATCGCAGCGAGTGCACCGATGACGGCCGCGAAGCCCCATCCGAGCATCAACATTCGTTCGACATTGACACCGACGAGAACGCTGCGTGTATGGTCGAATGCGGCTGCGCGCATAGACAGGCCAAGCTTGGTGAAGCGGAAGATAAAGCCCATCGCCAGAGCAATCGCCAGAAGGATCGCGAGCGTCCCGACGGCGGAGGCAAGCACGCGAACGTCGCCGATGCTAAAGCCGCCATGCGGGAAAAGGCTTGGGAAGGAGAGCTGTTCCGCCCCCCAAATCCACATGCAGGCAGCCTGGAACAATACGAGGATGCCGAGCGTGATGACGACGATTGCTTCCACAGGAGCGTCCATCATGGGTCGGATGATCAAACGGAATGTTACAATCCCGGTGGCGAATGCCGCCGCGAGACTCACAAGAACGGCGATCCAGAGCGGCACACCCCACTGCATCAGTTGCCAGGCTCCATAGGCCGAGAATGTCGCCATCTCGCCCTGGCCAAAATTGACGACGTTCGTCGCCCTGAAGATGAGGACGAGCGCCAAAGCGAGGGCGGCGTAGATAGCACCCGTGGTCAAGCCGCTGACGACGAGCTGGAAGAAGAGGCTCATCAGGCGACTCCCAGATATGATTTCTTGATGTCTTCATTGCCGATCAGGTCGCTCGCCGCGCCACTCGCGACGACCTGCCCGGCCTCTATGACAAAGGCTATGTCGGCGTATTGAAGGGTGGTATCGACGTTCTGCTCGACGACGAGCAATGTCATTCCCGCCTCTTTGTTCAGGGACTTGAAGATCGCCAGGATTTCCTGCGTGATGGACGGCGCCAGCCCGAGAGACGGCTCATCGCACATCAAGAGTCTCGGCCTAGACATCAGCGCGCGGGCCACGGCGAGCATCTGCTGTTCGCCGCCGCTGAGGTTTCCGGCGAGTTGGTTGCGCCGTTCCCGCAATCTCGGAAACGTCTCATACCAGCGTTCCTTGTCTTCCTTCACTTGCGAGCGGCTGCCCACGATGGTCGCGCCGAGTGACAAGTTTTCTTCCACGGTGAACTCGGTGAAGGTGCCGCGACCTTGCGGTATGTGCGCGACGCCGCGTGCAAGGCGCGTCTGGGCGGAGATCTCGTCGAGGGCTTTGCCGGCATAGGAAACTGAGCCCTTGAACGGCAGCAGACCCGAGACCGCGCGCAGCAGCGTCGTCTTTCCGGCTCCATTGGAACCGAGCAAGGCAACGAATTCGCCTTCGCCAACCGAGAACGAACAGTTAAACAGAGCCTGCGTCTTGCCGTAGAAAACGGACAGGTCTTTGATATCCAGAAGGGTCATGCCGCCTTCCCGAGGTAAGCGGCGATCACCGCATCGTTTGACTTGATTTCGGCAGGCGTTCCCTCGGCCAGGTTACGGCCCAGGTGGAAGACAACGATCCGGTCGCAAAGGCTCATCACCAAGCCCATGTGATGCTCGATAAGAAGGATGGAGAGATTGCGTCTGCGCCTGATCCCGTCGACGAGCTCCCCGAATTCGTGGACCTCGCCGTGGGTCAGTCCGCCGGCGGGTTCGTCGAGCAGGAGTATCTTCGGCTCCGCGGCCAGTGCCCGGGCAATTTCCATGCGCTTCTGCAAGGGATAGGGCAGCGAACCGGCCGCACGGGCGGCAAGGTCCGCCATGCCGACCTCCTCGAGCACTGCCGTTGCCTTTTCGCGAGTATACCGCTCCAGCGCCCTTACGTGGAACGGGGCGAAGATTGCCTTTCCGAAATTTCCGCCAAGTCGATGATGGGCGCCTAGCATGACGTTTTCGAGGACCGTCATCGATGCATAGATGCCCAGATTCTGGAACGTCCGTGCGACGCCCATTCCAATCATGTCGCGCGTTTCCACGCCTTCGAGCGGCTGGCCGTCGAGCATGATCGATCCAGTTGCGTAGTTTACGAGGCGGGTTGCCGCGTTGAGAAAGGTCGATTTTCCGGCGCCGTTGGGCCCGATCAGACCACAGATTTCACCCCGCCTTACGGAAAGCGACACGTCTGTCAGCGCTTTTACGCCGCCAAACTGCACGGACACATCCCGCGCCTGGAGCACCGGGCGCACCTCTTCGATGCTGCTGTCGTTCACTGAATTCCTCCCTTCCGAAGCGGCTTCTCCTTTGTCCGTCAATTTCTGTTGTTGACAGCCAACCCCGCTTTAGATACCAATACGTATTCGAAGACGTTGCGGTATGTCAAGTCTCAATCTTATTCGATTGCTTCCCCGAAACGTCTAGAGATGCGTGCCCCCGGCTGGAGACCGGCGGCGAGATTGGCGACAACTCCCTAAGCGGGAGTGCTGGGAGGAAATCGATGACGGGATCACACACCGAACTGACGGGCGAAAACCTCTACCGGGATCCGTATCCCGTCTATTCGCGTCTGCGCTCAGAGCAGCCCGTGGCATTCTTTGAAGGAACGAAGGAATATTTCATCACGCGGTTCGACGACTGCCGAACCGTCGGCGGCAACGACAAGGTGTTTGGACCGTCAGGATCGACAGACCGCCCGGAAGCCCGCGTGATGGGCATGCCGAACGTCCTGACCATGTCCGGCGAGGACCATCAATGCCTTCGCGAAGGCATTGATCAGAACCTTACGCAGGAGCGCGTGCGCTCTTTCGTTGAGGGTCTGACACGGCCGGTCGTGCAGCGTTATATCGACTCCATCAAGAAGAATGGAGAAGCGAACCTCACTGTCGAACTCTTTGAACCGATCTCGGTGCGCTGCATCGGCGACGTCATCGGTCTGACGGAGACTCCCAACGAGACCCTCGTCGAGTGGTTTCACGCCATGGCGCTCGGCTTGCAGAATGTCAGCAATGACGCGGCAATCTGGAAGCGGCTCGATGATGCGCTTGCAGAAATCGACAGGCAGATGGGCGATCTTTATCAAGCCTGCCTCACCAAGCCCAACAATTCCCTTCTCAGCCACGTCATGTATGGCGGCATGCAAAAGGGCGAGGTCCGCAGCTGGGAAGAAATTTCGCCAACCATGCGCGTCATCATCCTCGGCGGCCTGCAGGAGCCGGGCCACGCCGCGGCTAATGCCTGCGCGGGTCTTCTTTCAAGTTCCGATCAAGCGAAGATCATGGCCGAGCAGCCGCAGGAAAATGCGATGCGCGCCTTCGATGAGGGCCTGCGCTGGATCGCTCCGATCGGCGTAACGCCACGCGTCGCCAGAGAGGACTTTGAGATCGCGGGGACTGTCATTCCGCAGGGAGCGTCGGTGGCGATCGTCATGGGCTCCGCCAACCGCGATGCGACCCGCTTCGAAGACGCCGACAAGTTCGACATGTTCCGCAAGAAGAAGCAGCACCTGTCGTTCGGCTTCCGCCCGCATTTCTGTTCCGGCCATTTCCTGTCGAGGGCCATGGGCGAGATCGCACTGGCGGAGGTATTCCGGCAACTGCCTGAACTCCGGCTTGACCCCTCGCGCGAGATGAAGGGCAAGGGTTGGCGGTTCCGCGGCATCTCCGATCTGCCCGCGAAGTGGAACGCATAATGTCGCTCATCATCGACTGCCACGGCCACTTCACCACGGAACCGCCGGAGCATCATGCCTTCCGAACGGCGCAGGTCGCTTATGCGGAAGGCAAATCCTTAGAGCAGCCCATCTATCCTGCCATCCCGGACAAGCAGCTCCATGACATCATCGAGGCAAACCAGCTGAAGATACAGCGCGAGCGCGGTTCGCATGTGACGCTCTTAAGCCCGCGCGCCTCCGGCATGGGCCACCACGTTCCAGGTCTGGCAGTGGCCAAGGACTGGTCGCGTCTGTCGAACGACAATGTCGGCCGGATCGTCGACATGTTCCCCGACAACTTTGCTGCCGTCTGCCAGCTTCCGCAGACCGTCGACGGCGACCTTTCTGCGGTCATCGACGAGTTGCAGCGATGCGTCGAAAACGGCTTCGTCGGCTGTAATCTCAATCCCGATCCCTCGGGCGGACGGTGGAGCGCCCCTCCGATCTACGATCCGTGGTGGGACCCGATGTGGGAGGCCATGGTCGCCCTCCAGGTTCCCGCGATGATCCACGTGTCAAGCTCCTGCGAACGCTGCCTTCACATGACGGGAGCGCATTACATCAACGCCGACACCGCGGTATTCATGCAGCTCATCCAGGGAGATCTGTTCGAGCGTCACCCGGAGCTCAAGCTGATCATCCCGCACGGCGGCGGGGCTGCCCCTTACCATTGGGGCCGTTACCGCGGACTGTCGATCATGCTCGAAAAGCCCAGCCTCGACACGCATCTGATGAACAACCTGTTCTTCGACACCTGCGTCTACCATCAGGCAGGCATCGACACGCTATTCAACGTCGTCGACGTCAAAAACATCCTCTTCGGCTCGGAGCTGCTCGGCGCGGTCAAGGCGATCGATCCCGAGACCGGGCATCCGTTCGACGATACCAAGAGATACATCGATCAGCTCGCGCTCGACGACGACCAAAGACATGCGGTCTTCGAAGGAAACGCGCGGCGAGTCTACCCGCTGTTGGACAAGAGACTACGCGAGCGCGGCCTTTGAAGCCTCGCAACTATCAGGGAGAAATCAAATGGCTTCGAGCCAACATCTGAGCCTCGCGGGCGGGGCGCAAGGGTTCAACTGGCTACCGATCTTCGTCGCCGAAGAACTCGGCATTTTTGCCAAACATGGGCTGTCCATCGAATACAAAAAGATGGGTACCGTCGACAAGGCGACCAGTGCCGTACTCGAGGGTGAAGCAGACCTCGCCATCACGCCGCCGGAAGGCGCGGTCGCCGACTTCGTCAAGGGCGGCGAATTGCGTGTGATCGCTTCGAACTCGAACCGCCTGCCGATGTCGCTCGTCGCGCAGCCTTCGATCAAGTCGATCAAGGACCTCAATGGCAAGAAGGTCGGTACGTCGTCGCTCACCGAAGGCACCGCGATCTATACGCAGATGCTGCTCGCCAGGGATGGGCTGCATTATCCAGGAGACTATGAATTCGAACTCGCCGGCATCCACACCAAGCGCTGGGAAGCACTCCAGGCAGGAGAGATCGACTGCGCGCCGCAGCCGGCACCCTGGAATTTCCTGGCCGAGCGGGACGGCTTCAACCTGATCGGCGAGATCAACGACGTCATCCCTGAAATCGTCTTCGCCGCCGTTATCGGCCGCAAGAGCTGGCTTGATGGCAACCGCGACATCGTTATCCGTTTCCTGCGGGCGCTCATCGATGCCTATGCGATCACCAACGATCCCAGTCGAGAAGATGTCACGCTTCCGATTTTCCAGCGGATCACCACGAAGGACGACGCCGATCTTGCGACACATGGCCTTCGCTATATGCGCGACATGGGTATGTGGCCGAGTGACCTGGCCATTCCACAAGCTGCGATGGACACCACCATCGACCTTATGATCCGCGCGAACCTGCTTGACGAAGCCGCCAGGCCTCTAGCGGGGGACGTGTTCGATCGCGGTCTCCTCGAAGCTGCATCCAGCTAAGCGATCTGTTGAGGCGCGTTCCATGGTCACACCAGGAGATTTTCGATGAAAGTAATGACAAAGACCCCGCGGACTGACCGCGAAATATGTGAGGCGCTGGGTAAGCTCGGCGTCGCCACGGTTCATGAAGCTCAGGGACGGAAAGGGCTGCTGGCGCCGCACCTGCGTCCGGTAATCGACGGCGCGCGCATCGG
Source organism: Rhizobium sp. SEMIA 4085 (assembly GCF_013004495.1). Classification (NCBI taxonomy): domain Bacteria; kingdom Pseudomonadati; phylum Pseudomonadota; class Alphaproteobacteria; order Hyphomicrobiales; family Rhizobiaceae; genus Rhizobium; species Rhizobium sp. SEMIA 4085. The sequence continues at coordinate 1,289 of NZ_JABEPH010000291.1, read as the reverse complement.
TGGCACGGCGCTGACCTGCGAGGTTCCGCCCGGCGACAACTGGATGATTCATGTGGCGCTCGAGATGGCCCAGCCGGGGGACATCCTGGTTGTCGCACCGACCTCACCATGCACCGACGGCTATTTCGGCGACCTGCTCGCCACCTCTTGCAAGGCTCGAGGAATTCTAGGTCTGGTGACCGACGCCGGCGTCCGAGATGTGGCTGACCTGCGCGCGATGAAGTTCCCGGTATGGGCCAAGGCCATATCGGCGCAGGGCACCGTCAAGGAAACGTTGGCGAACGTCCAGGTGCCCGTGGTCTGCGCCGGAGCATACATCGAACCCGGCGACGTCATCGTCGCCGACGACGACGGTGTCTGCGTCGTCAAACGCGGCGAGGCAGCTCAGGTGCTTGAGAAGGCCCGCAAGCGACAGCAGATGGAAGACGAAAAGCGCGGCCTTTACGAGTCCGGCAAGCTCAGCCTCGACATCAACAACATGCGTGTGCAGCTCGAGGCGAAAGGCCTGATCTATGAATAGGGCTACTGAACTGCGCATTCCTCGCCGCGTCGTCACCGGCATCAGGAACGGCAAGTCGGTGTTTGTCAGCGATGGCCCGACGCCCAACGCCCACGCCTACGATTCTGTGCCGGGACATTTGACCTCGGTTCTTTACGCCACCGGCGCGAAACCCGCCCTGCCGCAGGACCATGCGGAGCAGGCACCGCCGCAAATGCTGATCACGCCTGAGCACGGCGCGACGAAACTCATGATCGTCGTCTTCCCGCCGGATTCGGTATTTGCGACCGTCGATCCAGCCTCCGCGTTCGAGGAGCAGGCCGTCCACATCCCCGGCCTGATTCAGGCATTCGAGCCTGACGCACCGGGCATGCACACCACCGACACAGTCGACTACGACATAGTTCTCGACGGCGAGGTCTGGCTCGAGCTCGACGACGGCGCTGAAACCTTGCTGAAGCAGGGCGACGTCGTGGTCCAGTGTGGCACCCGCCACGCCTGGCGCAACAAGGGCGACAAGCCTGCCACGATGTGCTTCGTCCTCATCGGTGCCGAAAGAAGGTCGTGACATGACACCGGACAACCTCACCCGATCTTTCGACTGCGTGATCGTCGGCGCCGGACATGGCGGTTCGCAGACGGCGGCCGCACTCAGGCAGTCCGGCTTTACGGGAAGCATCGCGCTGATTGGCGCTGAACCGGAAATTCCCTACGACCGCCCCTCGCTTTCGAAGGGCTACCCGGCCGGCAAGGAGAAGGTCGACAGGATGCATCTGCGCCCGCAGGATTT
>NZ_JABEPH010000290.1:0-7914 GCF_013004495.1 Rhizobium sp. SEMIA 4085 | reverse complement strand
TCACGTGGAAGGGGATGAACATCCTGGTTGATGGGCGCCGGCAGCAGCGAGATCAGGGCGCGTGTTGCCAGCGTCTTGCCCGATCCGCTTTCCCCGACGATGCCGAAGATCTCGCCTGGGGCGACGTCGAAGCTGACGTCCTTGACAACCTGCACACCGGTTCCGGCGACCTGAAGCGACAGGTTGCGGACACTCAAAAGCGTTTCATTGGTCATTTCAGCCCCCTCATCCGCGGATCAAGCTTGTCCCGAAGAGCATCCCCCAGAAGATTGATGCCGAGGAGCGTCAGGGCGATCGCCAGCCCCGGGAAGAGACCCAGCCAGACCGCCTGTTCGATGAAAGGCCGACCGGCCGCCAGCATGTTGCCCCAGGTCGGCGCCGGTGGCGGAACACCGAGACCGAGAAAGCTGAGCGCGCTTTCAGAAAGGATCGCCCAGCCGAACATCGACGTCGCAAGCACGGTGATCGGGGCGATGCAATTGGGAAGGATATGGCGGAACATGGTGTACATCTCGCCATTGCCCATCACCTTGGAGGCCTCGATGAATTCCCGCTCTCGCAGCGACAGGACGGCACCGCGGACAACGCGGGCCATGGAGGGAGAATAGGCAATGCCCAGCGCAAAGATGATGCCATATTGGTTGGCGCCGAAGACGGCGAGCAATCCAAGCGCCAGAAGAATGCCGGGAAAGGCGAGAAGCGCATTGTTGACCGCCATGATGACTGCATCGATCCAACCGCGGGCATAACCGCTGACGAGACCGATCAGCGCGCCGCAGACCGTCGCGAATGTGACCGTCAAGGTGCCGATCCAGACGCTCGCCCGGGCGCCGACGATCAGGCGGCTGAGCACGTCGCGGCCGAATTCGTCGGTTCCGAGCCAGTGGGCGCCGCTTGGCGCTGCCAGCCGTGCCGTGAAGCCGAGCTTCATCGGATCATACGGTGTCCAGAACAGGCCGATGCCGGCCGAGAGGAGCAAAGCGGAAATCAGAACGCTGCCGATCAAGCCGTTGAATGTGATCTTTTTCATTCGGCGACAACCCGGGGATCGAACAAGGGATAGAGCAGGTCGACGACCAAATTGACCAGCACATAGGAAAGCGAGACGAACAGCAGGCAACCCTGGATAACGGGGTAATCGCGAGCAAAAATGCTGTCGACCATCAGTCGCCCGAGCCCCGGAATGGTGAAGACTGTCTCGATGACGGCAATGCCGCCGAGCAGATTGCCGAGGATCAGACCGATGACCGTCCAGGTCGGGCCGAAGGCATTCTTGAAGGCATGCCGCCAAAGGACGGCGCTTTCGGAAAGGCCCTTGGCCCGGGCATGGGTGATATAGTCGAGACGCATCACTTCCAGCGTCGAGGCGCGTGCCATGCGGATCAACACACCCATCTCATGAATGACCAGGGTCATGATCGGCAGCACCAGGTAGAGCAGGCCACCGGTAACATTGTTGCCGATCGAGACATAGCCCAGGACCGGTAACCAGCCGAGTTTCAAACCGAAGAAGAGCAGAAGCAGCAGTCCGAGCCAGAATGTCGGGATCGACAACAGGATCGTGGCCGTGCCGACCAGCGCCAGGTCTGTCAGACTGTTCTGCCGCCAGGCGGCGATGACACCGGCCGGCACGGCGATAAAGCTCGCCAGGAGGACGGCGACGACGACGATTTCGGCGCTGACCAGAAAGCGCGATGCGACGAGCGGCAGAACCGCCTCGTCATTGACGATCGAGCGGCCGAAATCACCCTGCACGACATTGGCGGTCCAGATCAGGAACTGTTCCGGCAGCGATTTGTCGAGGCCAAGTTCCGAGCGCATCGCCGCGATCTGATCCGGCTCAGCCATATCACCCAGCATCAATGCTGCCGGATCGCCGGGTATGAAGCGGATCAGCGTGAAGACGGTCACCGAAACGAGGACAATCGTTGGTAATGCCATCAACAGGCGGTTCAGAACGAATTTCAGCATTTTTGTTCCCCGCGATGGGCGACGGACAATGCCCGGCGCCATCGGTTTCGTTGCCGCAGACTATGATCGAATGAAAAAATATCCGCAATATTATGCGATTCCGTCATAAGTCTATGCGGAATAGCGCAGCAACCAGAGAGGGCGCGATGAAACTAAAAAGCGGGCCAGTAAGCTGGTTTTAAATGCTTTTCTGGGAAACATGGATCTGCCGTTTCAAGGCATCGCTGAGTGCATGGGCGGCAATCGAGAGGGGCGTACCGATCGCCCTCGCCAATCCAAATTCCTGTGTCGTGCGCGGCACGAAAGGGCGATGAACCACTGGCAGGTGACGATAGAGATTCGCATAAAAGCTGCTGATGATCGTCACGCCGAGGCCATGTGCGACATAAGAACAGGCGGAACTGTTGGTATGCGTCTCGATCTTGACGATCTGCTTGACGCCTGCCCGCCGGAAGGTCTGGTCGAGCGCCATGCGGTTCGGCCGTTGGCGGCCTATCAGAATGAGCGGCACGTCGCGCAGGTTCTTCACCGTGATTTCCTCCAGTCTTGCAAGAGGATGATCTTTCGGAACGACGCAGACGCTTTCGCCGGTGGCGACGCGCTCGACCTCGATGCCCGGTCCGCTGTCGCCCTCCATGCGCAGAAAGCCGAAATCGATCACCCTCTGCTCGACGAGCTTGTTGATCGCGGTCGTCGTCTCAAAGAAGGTTTCGATCCGCACGCCTGGGAAATCGCGGATGTAATGGGCCAGCATTGCCGGCGCGAAATGCTCCCACATGCTGCTTGGCAGACCGATGCGGACGACCTCCGGGCCGGCGGCGCCGCTTCTTAAGTCCTCCGCGTGACCCGACATCCGATCGACCGCCAGCAAGATGTTCTCGGCATCGCGGGCAAGAAGCAGGGCCTCGGGGGTTGGGATGAGACGGCCTTTGTCGCGCACGAAAAGCGACACCGAAAGATCCGCCTCGAGCTGCTGGAGGAGGCGGCTGACGCCGGACTGGCTCAGTCCCATCGTCTTTGCCGTGGCAATCGTAGACCCCGTCGCCAAAAGTGTGCGCAGGACTTCCAGTTGCTTGATATTCATACGTTTGCGATCCCCCGTAACGGCTCAAGCACCGTCATCATGCCCAGTCCGAAATGCATTGAAGGAAAAGGCTGGCGGCCTTTGGCATCGGAAATTTCTCTCCGCTGATCAGCGCGTAAGCAACCGGCAGTTCCGGTTCGAGTGGAATGAACCGGAGCGGCAGCGTCGCAAATTCGCGCGCGATGATCTCGCCGACCAGCGCAATGCCGAGCCCCTGCGCGGCAAGCGCGCAGGCACTCGCCACCGAATGCGCTTCGAGCAAGGGGCGTTGGCGGATGCCGGCCTTGTAGAACAACGCCTCAAGCTCATGGCGAACCGGTCGCTCCCTGTTCAGCATGATCAGATCCTGCCCCTTCAGGTCGCCGACCGACAATTGGCGGATGCCGGCCTTGGGATGATCGTTGTGCAGGGCGCAAATGATCCGCGACGACAGGATCTTTTCCTGTTTCAATCCGGGGCTCATCAGCGGCAGACGCGCGAAACCGAGATCGGCCTCACCGTCGGCCACCATCCGTTCTATTGCGAGATAGCTACCGGATGCGACTTCGACGCGCATCGGACCATTCGCTGCGAGAAAGTTCTTCACGAGCTTCGGAATGCGCGTCGAGGAAAGGCTGGCGGGAAAGGCGAGCCGCAGCATGATCTCGCGCGATCGACCGCTCTCGAGCTCCATCGCCGCCGTTTTCAAGGCGCGCAGCCGGTCGGAAATGGCACGGATTTCCGGGCCGAGCTGCAGCCCCTCGCGGGTCGGTTGAAGGCGGTTCTTTTCCCGTTCGAAAAGCCGGACGCCGAGATAGTCTTCCAGTTGCTGCAACAACCGACTGGCGTTCGATTGCGAGATCCCAAGCTCGACTGAAGCGGCGATCGTCGAGCCCGTCGCGGCGATGGCGTCATAGGCCTCGATATGCTTCAGGCTGATCGCCGCACTCGTGTCCCGCGCCATTCTATCTCCATTACCGATAGCCCTACCCGCAAACCGCATAAGATTGCGGACCTGCGGAAAGTTGAACATTTTCCGCTGAGAACCAAACTCACGGAAAGACTTTCGTCAATGGCCACCATTCTCCGGAAGATCGCGGAACAGGTCCTGTCGCGAACGACGTTCTCAAACCTCGCCATGGATCGGGCAAGAGATGCTGCGGTGGACACCATCGGCTGCATGATTGCAGGCAGAGGCGATGAAAGCATCGCCGCGCTCACCCGCGCCTTCCATGGGGAAATCGCCGGAAGCGGCGAAGCGCGGCTCGTCACCGGCGGCTCCGCCTCGCCCTCGCTTGCCGCTCTCATCAACGCAACGGCGGCTCACGCGCTCGATTTCGATGACAATTTCCATCCGGCGAGAGCGCATGCCTCCGCGGTGCTGGTGCCGGCGCTGCTGGCGGTTTTGGCGAGCGGCAAGGTCACGAGCGGAAGACGGTTTCTCGAGGCCTACCTGGCCGGGCTGGAAGCGCAAGCGGCAGTCGGCTTCGGCGTCAATCCCTCTCACTACAACAGGGGGTGGGACGCAACGGCGGCGGGCGGGGGCATGGGGGCCGCAGCTGGCGGGGCAAGGGTGATGCGCGCCGATGAAAAGGAGTGGGCCGGGGGGGTGAGCCTCGCGCCGAGCTGCGCCTGCGGCCCGAAGGGGCAATTCGGCACGACCGCCAAACCGCTTCACGCCGGCATTGCCGCGCGTAATGCCGTGGATGCGGCGCGCATGGCGCTTGCCGGCATGAGCGGGCGGCCGGATATCCTCGAGCGGCCGCAAGGCTTCCTCGATCTTTTCGGGGGCGATGATGCCAAGGGCTGGGAGGGACTGACATTCGAAGAGGAACATATCATTGAAAGCCGGGGCGTGGTGACCAAGCGCCATCCCTGCTGCGCCTCGACCCATCGCGCGATTGACGCGCTTCTGGATCTGAAGCAGGAACGTGGGCTTTTGGCGGGCGACATTGCCCGGATCGTGGCGAAAGTCGGCATATCCGCTGCCCGCAACCTCGCATATCCCGACCCCACCGACGAGATGCAGGCCCGCTTCTCGATGCAATATTGCCTGGCGACAGCTTTCCTCAGAGGCTCCCTTAGCCTTTCAGACTTTACACGGCAGGAGATCGGGCGGCCGGAAATCCGGCAATTCATGCCCCGCATCGAAATGCAGTCCTATTCGGCCGAAGAGGAAAAAGGCGTGGAGCGCCTCCCGCACATCGTCACTGTCACAACGCGCGACGGCCGCATTTACAGGAAGTCCCGCTTGCACGCCAAGGGATCGCTTGAAGCGCCGATGAGTGATTACGAACGCAAAGTAAAGTTCATGGATTGCTTACACTGGGCAAATCGGCGCAATTCCGAAGCCTCTTTCCAACGGCTTTGTGCCCTGGCCGATTTTGAAACCCTGTCTTGCGACAACGCATTCTGGAGCTTGATCTCAGATGGCTTGAAAGGGTAAGCGCCATTATGCAGCGCGCCATAGGCCAAGCCACCTCCTCGCTCACGATCTCCTTTACCCGTTTTCGGCTTGAGAAGTCGAAATATGTTCTGTATCTGTTCTAACGGCGAGATGAGTCAATGCCCAGCTAGCGCGCGGAAGTTGAGCAAGAGTGCCGATTGGAGAATTCCGTGAACGGATTCAAGTCCATGCCAGGAATGGTTTTTGAACATGCACCGACGGCAGCTGAGAACGATCTGGGTCCGACACTGAAAGATCATCGGGAGCCGATCATTGAATTCATCTGTCGCCCATGTCATCGCGATTGCGCGCTTGAGCGCAATCTGTTGGTGAAAGCGTTTGGCGCCAGCATGACCTTCGCTGTGATCCGCCGCCGCATGGCGATGGGCTGCGAGCGGATGCAAACGCCGGAGGGTGACAAATGTGGCGCGCACTTCCCATCTCTTGGCGACACCGATGGTCCTGATGGAAACTAGGCCATGACAAACGACAAAGGCAGTGAGCGCCCGCGCAAAATCGTGCATGTGGACATGGATGCCTTCTACGCATCGGTCGAACAGCGCGACAATCGCGAGCTGCGGGGCCTGCCGGTTGCCGTCGGCCATCCTGCCGCCCGCGGCGTGGTGGCGGCCGCCAGCTACGAGGCGCGAAAGTTCGGCGTTCATTCGGCGATGCCTTCCGTGACCGCAAAGCGCAAATGCCCCGATCTCATCTTCGTCAGGCCGCGCTTTGACGTCTATAAGGCGGTTTCGCTGCAGATCCGCGCGATCTTTGCCGAATACACGCCGATGATCGAGCCGCTGTCACTCGATGAGGCCTATCTCGACGTCACCGAAAACCTGAAGAGCATGGAAATCGCCACCGAGATCGCCGCGGAAATACGGGCGAAGATCAAAGCGACGTCAGGGCTCACCGCGTCAGCGGGCATTTCCTACAACAAGTTCCTGGCCAAGATGGCATCCGGCCAGAACAAGCCGGACGGCCAGTTCGTCATCACCCCCAAGAACGGGCCGGCCTTCGTCGAGCAACTCCCCATCAAGAAGTTCCATGGCGTCGGACCGGCGACGGCCGAGAAGATGCACCGGCTTGGAATCGAGACGGGCGCCGACCTCAAGGAGAGGACGCTCGAATTCCTCGTCGAACATTTCGGGAAGTCTGGGCCATATTTCTATGGAATTGCCCGCGGCATCGACAATCGCCAGGTCAAGCCGGACCGGGTGCGGAAATCCGTCGGCGCGGAAGACACGTTCTCCGAGGATATTCACTCCTTTGAGCCGGCACGCGAAGGCCTTCAGCCGCTGATCGAGAAAGTCTGGAGCTATTGCGAGGCCAATGAAATCGGCGCCAAGACCGTGACGCTCAAGGTCAAGTATGCCGACTTCAGCCAGATCACCCGCAGCAAGACGGTTACGGCACCTTTGCAAACGATCGGCGACCTCGAGGAAATGGTCGACCTGCTTCTCGCGCCGATCTTTCCGCCGCGCAGGGGAATCCGCCTGCTCGGCGTCACGCTGTCATCATTGGAACTGCAGACCTCTGGAGTGGCGCCGCAGCTGCGACTGGCGCTTAGACCGCCAGCATCGGCTGGGCTGGAGCGCCCGAGTGACGTTTGACCCGGAAGGTCCCTGCCGGCGGCGGCCGCAGGATTTGCTCTTCGGGCACAAGTCCGTCGAACCAGACCATGCGTTGATCTCGTGTCAGCACCGCCTCCGCAGAGCGCTGCGCCGCAACAAAGCTTCTTCGTCCCGAAGATTCGGTACTCGTTTTGATCGACCACCAGCCCTACCAGCTTGCGAACCTGAACAGCCACGAACCGCAGATGGTGGTCAACAATTCGACCGCCCTGGCGAAGGCTGCCAAGCTCTTCGGCGTCCCCACCATCCTGACCAAGTGGTCGCGGCGCGGGGCGGTCTCCTCTTCCCGCAGATTACCGAGGTCTTTCCCGGCCAGGAGGTGATCGACCGGACGTTCATCAACACCTGGGAGGACCAGAAGGTGGTGGATGCGGTGAAGGCGACGGGCCAAGCAGCTGATCATTGCCGGCCTGTGGACCGAGATCTGCGTCGCGATGCCGATAATCCAGGCCTCGGCGAAGCCTGGGATGTCACGGTCATCACCGACGCGTCGGGCGGCACGTCAGTCGAGGCCCACGAGGTGCCGATCCAGCGCATGATCGCGGCCGGCGCGAACATGATGCCTGGTTGGCGCTGGCATCCGAGTGGCAGCGCGACTGGCCCGTATCGAAAAAGCGGGCAAGATGACGGAAGTGCTCGGGCAGCACGCGGCTGGCGGAGGCATCGCGTGTCTGTGGGAGCAGCAGCTGCTTAACATTCCGGTGCCAAAGACCACGGGCTGATCTGGACGGGGATGACGGGACCCTTGAGGTAAAACTCACCGTTTTATCGATCCTCGTCATCTCTCTCGATACGAAGGC
>NZ_JABEPH010000289.1:0-7920 GCF_013004495.1 Rhizobium sp. SEMIA 4085 | reverse complement strand
CAAGGGGGGGCGGCCCAATAGGTGACGCGTCCGGCCTGAGGTGGTTTGGCGGTGGCTCCGGTCGGCATGTCTCGTCGTCGAAATGGCCAATGAAGAAAAGGCAGCCTGCAGGCTGCCTTTCTGGACTGACACTGGCCGCGAAACTCGACTACCGAGCCGTTTCCGGCGCCAGAAACTCCGCACAATAGGACTTGCTGTTTTCGCCCGGGATGTCGCCGACGGTGCGGATGGAGCGGATGGTGTAGCTGGAATCGGCGGTGACTTCGGCCTGGCAGCGGAGATAGAGCGTGCGGGCGGCAGCGATCTGCTTGCCGCGCTTGCCGTTTTCGCCTTCGGCATATTTCGCCGGGACGCGAATCCTCTTGTAGCCGCCCTTCCAAGTGTAGACGGTGGCCGAGCCGTTTTCGGTATCGGCGATCGGCGGGCCGTAGGCGGCGAAGAACTTGCCGGCCGACTGGCCGGTCCAGCGTGCGGAAATCGGATCGCCTGCAGAAGGAATGGTCGTGCAGCCGGCAAGCGCAATGGCAAGCCCGACCGCGGCAGTGGTGCGGAGTTTCATCTAATCGTCCCTGAATTTTGTCGCGCATTCGAGGCGGGAATCGCTGTCTGCCAACGGTTTCCGCTTGTCCCGTGGAGCGCTTTAGCGCGGAACCCGGCAAAAGAAAATTGCCCTGTCTTCGCGATTGCGAAATTTGCCGCGAGTGTGGCTTTTTGTTGCAGTTTTAGGCTGCGCCAGGCCCTTTCACCCCTCTGTCAAAAATGCGCCGGGTTTTGAAATTTGGTGCTTGCGCAATAAGATGGGCCGGTCTATAGAGGCGCCGCTGGTCACGGAGTGTAGCGCAGTCTGGTAGCGCACCACGTTCGGGACGTGGGGGTCGAGTGTTCGAATCACTCCACTCCGACCAGCCGATTTTCCCGAATTGCTCTGACCCCGGCGAGAAATGCGCCGCACACTGCGTGCAGCGATCCGTTTGCGCCAGATGCGTAACGCGCGCCCTCGACACGGCAAGAAAAAGGGGCCGTCCGGCCCCAGCTTCAGTCTCAGATATCGCTTGCGGCGTTTTTCCAGAGTTCCGCCGCTTCCGCTGCGGTCATCCGGTGCACATGCGCCTCGTCGCGGCGGGTTGCGAAGATCTCGCTCGCCATAATCTGCTCGGCGAGGTCGGCTGGAAGCGAGAGGATGACGCGCGCGTCACCGGTGTGAAGTCCGCCGAGTTCCGAGCGCTTGCCGGTCACCATGCCGCCGGCGACCGTATTGTTGGTGTCCGGGTCGATGAGGATGAAGGAGCCGGAGGAGCGGTTCTGCTCATAAGGATCGAAGATCGCCGCTTCATCGAAGGCGAGGCGCACTTTGCCGATGGCATTCATGTAGAGCCGCTCGGCTACGTTCCAGGCGCCGGACTTCAGCTCCAACTGGCTGAGGGGTTGCACCTGGACGCGCTGGCGGCGGCTGCCGCTCTTCAGCCAGTAGCGCTTACCGGCCTCGATGCCTTCCGGCTGCAGCGCCACGATCTGCGCGTCGAAGGCAAGGCCGACCTGCGGCTGGCTGTCGATCGAGACGATCATGTCGCCGCGCGCGACGTCCACCTGCCGGTCGAGCACGAGGGTGATTGCGTCGCCCGCGACGGCCGCGTTGCGCACGAGGTCGAAGGTGACGATCTTGGAAACATTGGCGACCATGCCCGATGGCAAGATCATGACGCTGTCGCCCGGCTTCACCGAACCGCCGGCAACGGTGCCTTGATAGCCACGGAAGCTTTCGCCGGGACGCGACACGCGCTGCACCGAGAGACGGAAGCCGACGGTCTGCGACGAGCGCACCGTGGCAAGCTCCAGCGTCTCGACGAGCGTCGGACCCGTGTACCAGGGCATGGCGGCCTGGCCGGAATAGACGACGTTTTCACCCTTCAGCGCCGACATCGGGATCGCGGTGATCTGCTTGACGCCGAGCGACAGGGCAAATTCCTTGAACTCGTGCGTGATCTTCTCGAAACCGGCGCGGTCGTAGCCGGTCAGGTCGATCTTGTTGACGGCGAGCACGAACTGCTTGATGCCGAGCAGCGAGGCGATCGTCGCGTGGCGTCGCGTCTGCTCGAGGATGCCGGCGCGGGCATCGCCGAGCAGCACGGCAAGATCGGCGGTCGAAGCGCCGGTTGCCATGTTACGGGTGTACTGTTCGTGGCCGGGCGTGTCGGCGACGATGAAGGCGCGCCTGTCGGTCTGGAAATAGCGATAGGCGACATCGATGGTGATTCCCTGTTCGCGCTCCGCCTGCAGGCCGTCCAGAAGCAGTGCGAAGTCCGGCAGGCCGAGATCGTTTTGCTTGCCGGTGGAATCGCGCTGGAGCGTCGCTGCCTGGTCTTCCTTGACGGCCTTGGTGTCCCAGAGCAACCGGCCGATCAGCGTGGATTTGCCGTCGTCGACGCTGCCGCAGGTGATAAGGCGCAACGGCCGCGTGTCGCGCGTGGCCTTCAGCGGCTCGGCGGCAGGCAGGGCGATGGCGGTTGCAGGTGCTGCTGCAGTCATCTCAGAAATATCCTTCACGCTTCTTTTTTTCCATGGAGCCGGACTGGTCGCGGTCGATGGCGCGGCCCTGGCGCTCGGAAACGGTTGCGATTTCCAGCTCCGCTATGACGTCTTCAAGGGTGGTGGCGGTGGAGCGGATGGCACCCGTCAGCGGGAAATCGCCGAGGGTGCGGAAACGGATCATGCCTTCCTGGCGGACTTCGCCGGGAAGGAGTTCCAACCGCGGGTCTTCCGCAAGGATCATCATTCCGTCGCGCTCAACGTAGGGGCGCTTCTTCGCATAGTAGAGCGGCACTAGCGGAATTTCTTCGGCTTGGATGTAGCGCCAGATATCGACTTCGGTCCAGTTCGACAGCGGGAAGGCGCGCACGCTCTCGCCCTTGCGGATCTGGCCGTTGTAGATGTTCCAGAGCTCGGGCCGCTGGTTGCGCGGATCCCAGCGGTGGTCCGGCGTGCGGAAGGAATAGATGCGTTCCTTGGCGCGGCTTGCCTCCTCGTCGCGGCGCGCGCCGCCGAAGGCTGCGTCGAACTGTCCGGCGTCGAGCGCCTGGCGCAGCCCCTCGGTCTTCATGATGTCGGTGAAGGTCGCGGAGCCGTGGCTGAAGGGTGTGATTCCTTCGGCGGCGCCGCGCGGATTGATGTGCTCGACGAGGTCCAGGTCATACTTCTTCGCGGTCTCGTCGCGAAAGGCGATCATCTCCTGGAATTTCCAGCCAGTGTTCACATGCAGCAGCGGGAAGGGCACGCGGCCCGGATAAAAAGCCTTACGTGCCAGATGCAGCAGAACCGACGAGTCCTTTCCGATCGAATAGAGCATCACCGGACGCTCGAATTCGGCCGCAACCTCGCGGAAGATATGGATGGACTCGTTTTCCAGAGCCTTCAGGTGCGGATCGAGCGGCGGCTTGGCGCTCTGCGGATTGTTGAGTTCCGTATCCGGACGGCTATCGGGCATTTCCTACTCCAGACTTTCGATCATTGGCAAGGAGGCATTTGCCCCTCACCCCAATGCCGCGCTCGGCGGCTCGTTTTCCGTCCCCTCGCCCCGCTTGCGGGAAGAGGGCCAGGGGTGAGGGCCGGGCAGTCCGGCACGTCAAACTCACCCTTCGTGGCTATCGTGCGGTAACCGCTGTCGCTTCTTCGCCGACATGCAGGCCGCATTCGCGCTTCTCATCCTGTTCCCACCACCAGCGGCCGGCGCGCTCCGGCTCGCCAGGCTTGATGGCGCGCGTGCACGGCTCGCAGCCGATAGAAGGGTAGCCGCGGGCATGCAGCGGATTAACCGGCACGCTATTGTCGGCGACGTAGGACTTGACGGTCTCGATATCCCAGTCGGCAAGCGGATTTATCTTCAGGAGGTGCCGTTCGGCGTCATATTCCGCAAAAGGCGTTTCCGCGCGGTTGGCGGACTGACCGCGCCGCAGCCCGGTGATCCAGATCGTTGCGCCTGCCAGCGCCCGCGCAAGCGGCTTCAGCTTGCGCACGCCACAACAGGCATGCCTGGCTTCGACGCTCTCGTAAAAGCCGTTCATGCCGTATTTTGCCGCATAGGCGTCGATATCGGCCTGCTCGGGCTCGTAACGGGTGATGTGGATGTCGTACTGGCTTTCGGTTTCGTCGATCAGCGCCAGCGTCTCGGGGAAGAGGCGGCCGGTCTGCAGCGTTACGACGTCGATCGGTAGGCGATGGTTGCCGATTTCGGCGGTGATCACCTGGTCTTCGATACCAAGCGATGTCGTGAAGACGACTCTTACGTCTAGGCCGGCGACAAACGACAGACGTTCGGCCAGGCTCAAGGTCGCAAGTTTCGCATTCAGCGTTTCCGCTTCTTCGATGATATTGACAACAGTCATGGGAAAACCTGTCCTCGATGTTGGCCGGAGTATCGCAGCTTGAGGGCAGATCGCACAGAAAAACGGATTTCGAAAGCGGCGCATACGGGAGCAAATATCTCTCCGAAGCCGCTGCAATGCAGAAAAGCAGCCGCGTCAGGTCAGCAATCTGTCGGGGCTACTTTAATCTCTATAAAATTAGTAGGGTTACACGGTGCCTGTCAATTCGAAACCTGAAGTGATGTCGAAAAAGATGCAGGAAGGGCAATTTCAGCGTAGAATTCTGTCCGTTGGCCGAGCAGGAAAAACAAGGCCAAAATGCTTGTCTTCCAAGGCTTTCGCGGGCGCGTTCAAATTCCGTTCATGCTGGCTGTGCAATAGGAGATATGTAAGCTTGTGAAGTGGTGCGGCACGTCGCATCGCTCGTGTGTGTGACGGTCCAAAATGATTACGCAGAAAGCAAAATACGCGCTCCGGGCGCTGACGGTACTGGCGGAAGCCGATGCCGGCGAGCCCGTCATGATTTCGGACATTGCAGCGCAGCAGAAAATTCCGAAGAAGTTCCTCGAGCAGATCCTGCTCGATCTTAAGCATCAGGGCATCGTCGCGAGCCGACGCGGCAAGGCGGGCGGCTATCTGCTGTTGAAGCCCGCCGACATGATCACCTTCGGCGAGATCCTGCGCATCGTCGACGGCCCGATCGCGCCGCTGCCATGCCTTTCTATCACCGCGTATCGCAAGTGCGACGATTGCGACGGCGAGCAGACCTGCAAAATCCGCAGCGTCTTCGCGAAAGTCGCGGATGCAACGCGCAAGGTGCTGTTCTCGACGACAATCGCCGACGCGGTCGCGCCGGCAAAAGGCGCAGAGGTCACCCGCCTTCTCGCCTGACGGGGCTTCTTCCCTCTCCATTGGCAGCCGCAGGTTCGCGAAATCATCTCCCACCTTCAAGATTTGGTGAAAAGCCTTTCAAAGCCGCCGGAATGCGCCAATTCGGAGCTGTTCGGAAAAGGGCAGGGAGAACTGAAATGCGTGTCTTATCCACAAAGCAGATCGTCTTGAGCGCGGCCGTCGCGGCAGCTTTCGCGACCGGCGCTGCGGCGCATCACGGCTGGTCATGGGCCGAGGCCGAGCAGATGGAGTTGAGGGGGACGATCCAGAAGATTTCCATGGGCGGCCCGCATCCCGCGCTTGACGTTGCGACCGCCGATGACGGCGTGTGGCGCGTCGAACTCGGCAATCCGCGCCAGACGGAGCGCTCCGGCTTCGTCGAGGGCTCGGCGAAGAACGGCGATCAGATCGTTGCGATCGGAAACCGTTCGCTGGATCGGAATGAAAAGCGCATGAAGGCCGTGCGAATCACGGTCGGCGAGAAGCGCTACGATATCTATCCCGATCGAATCCAGACGAATTGACCGCATGGCGATCGAACTTCTGGAATGGCTTGCCGCAACGCCGCTCGCGGCAGGGTTGCGGCGTTCAGCGCTGCTTTACATGTTCGTCAACGCTTCGCATATCCTGTCCATCGGTTTGCTGCTCGGCGCCATCCTGCCGCTCGATCTCAGGTTGATGGGCTTCTTTCCGTTGGTCCCGCTTTCGGTGGTCGGGCCATTCCTGTCGCGCGCAGCGGCGGTCGGGTTGACGGCGGCGATCGTCACGGGCTTCTGCCTCTTCAGCGTCCGGCCGATGGAATATGCTGCAAACCCAGCATTTTTGGTAAAGATCGGATTGCTGGCAGTAGGCGTTGCCAATGCCGCCATCGTGCATGCCAGGGACAGCTGGCGAAAGGCGATTGCCGGAGTGGTCGTTGCAGCGAGCCTGCGCATTGCAGCCATGGTTTCGGCGGCGGTGTGGATTACCGCTCTCATCGCCGGGCGGTGGATCGGTTTCATATAGAGGCGATCACGCCGCGACGGTGCTCGCCGCGCGCCACCAGCGCAAGGAAGAGATCACTGAACTTGTGCGAAGGCCGAGGTTGCGATGCCCACGCTGTTTCTGCTTTTGAAGTCGTTGCGTTCGATCATGAAAATAGCCGAGCGCGCGGCGCATCTGGCAGCTTCATCACATGAAACTGCCAGATGCCAACATCGGAGCAACTGCGGATATGCATTCGATGATTGATATTGGCGATAGGCGCGAAGAAGATCCCACGAGACTGCTGGGCATTCGTGTGCCCTACCAGCTCTGTTTACCGGTCGCTCAGTGCCCAGCGCGGATTGACCCAGGGCTCCTGGTTCGAGCGCGGCAGGGGCTGCTTGCCGAGGATATGGTCTGCCGCCTTCTCGCCGGTCATGATCGAGGGGCCGTTGAGGTTGCCGTAGGTGATGTGTGGGAAGATTGACGAGTCGGCAACGCGCAGGCCGTCCACTCCGATGACGCGCGTCTCCGGGTCGATCACGGCCATCGGGTCGTTCTTAGCGCCCAACTTACAGGTGCCGCAGGGGTGGTAGGCGCTTTCCAGATGCTCGCGCAGGAAGCCGTCGATCTCGTCGTCCGTCTGCACCTTCTCGCCCGGCTGGATTTCCGGCCCTCGATAGGGGTCGAAAGCCTGCTGGCCGAAGATCTCGCGGGTGAGGCGCACGCAGTGGCGGAATTTCTCCCAGTCATCCGGGTGACTCATATAGTTGAAGCGGATGATGGGGTCGGCCTTCGGATCGGGCGAGCGCAGGGTGACGGACCCGCGCGACTTCGAGAGATTGTAGCCGACATGCACCTGAAAGCCGTGGCTCTTCGCCGCCGCCTTGCCGTCATAGCTGATCGCCACCGGCAGGAAGTGATACTGGATGTCCGGCTGCTTGACGCCGGCCGCCGAGCGCAGGAAGGCGCAGGCTTCGAACTGGTTGGAAGTGCCGAGGCCGGATCTCGTGAACATCCATTGCGCGCCCGCCACGCCCTGCCAGAACCATGGCAGCCAGGAATAGAGTGAAACCGGCTTGGTGCTGACCTGCTGGAAATAGAATTCCATATGGTCCTGCAGGTTGGCGCCGACGCCTGGCCGGTCGGCTTTCACCTCGATGCCGTGCTCCTGCAAATGAGCCCCAGGGCCGATACCGGAAAGCATCAAGAGCTTCGGCGAGTTGAAGGATGAGGCAGAAACGATCACCTCGCGGTTCGCCTTGATGATTTCGACCTTGCCGCGGCGCTCGATCTCGACACCGGTCGCGCGGCCGTTCTCGATAACGATCCTGCGCGCCAGGGCGTAGGCGATGTCGCCATTCGGCCGCCTCAGCGCCGGCTTCAGATAGGCGTTCGCCGCAGACCAGCGACGGCCGCGGAAGATGGTCTGCTCCATCAGCCCGAAGCCTTCCTGCTTCGAGCCGTTGTAGTCGTCCGTCGCCTCGAAACCCGCCTGCTTGCCGGCTTCGATGAATGCATGGAACAGCGGGTTGCGAAAGCCGCCGCGTTGCACATGCAGCGGGCCGTCGGTGCCGCGCCAGCCTTCCTCACCGCCGTGCGAATGCTCCATGCGCTTGAAGTAGGGCAGCACGTCTGCATAGGCCCAGCCGTTGGCGCCGAGCTCTTCCCAACGGTTGTAGTCTTCGGCATGGCCGCGCACATAGAC
>NZ_JABEPH010000288.1:0-7982 GCF_013004495.1 Rhizobium sp. SEMIA 4085 | reverse complement strand
ATGCCGCGGCGCTGAACCGCGGCTCCAGGGTGCTGGTCATGAAGGTATCGATTTCAGCCGCGGTCAAGGCGCTGACCGGCTTGGAAAGCCCGGTCGCGTATGTGTTCAGGGCAGTGACGATATCGGCCTCAACGGTCGCGCTGCGATCCGTCAGTGGCGGAACGTCCGTATTGACACCGGAAAACAGGTATTCGCCGCCGGTGATCATGTTGCCGGTGTCCAAGAGCTGTGAAAGTGCCGCCGCCGAGGACTGGAGAGTAACGGTGATGGCGGTCGATGCCTGACTTCCCTTGAGCGCCGTCAGATTCTTGACCAGCGCATCACTCGCCTTCTGCACGTCGGCCAACCCGCTCTGGGACATTTCGAGACGAAGATTGACCGTGGAGTTGCTGTCCTTGAACGAGGAGATCCGATCAAGCTCGCGCGCATAGTTCACGCTCTTGGCCGCGTCGATGCCGAGCGATACGCCGATATCGGCGTAGGTTTTCGTGGTGGCTTCAATCGAAGCCTTGACCATCTGGTTCTGCGACTGGCGGATCGTCAATCGCATCGCGTTCTGAATGGCTGAACTAGAAATAAAAGAGCTCTTCATGGCTTAACTCGCTATATCCAGCAATGACTTCAACATTTCATCGATGGCGTTCAAAATCTTCGTCGCCGCCTTGTAGGATTGTTCGATGTCGAGAAGCAGCGTCAGCTCTTCGTCCAGGTTGACGCCGGTCTCGTTGGAATAGGCTTCGTCGGATCGCGAAAGCGCTGCCGCCGTGTTCTCCGTGGCACCGCTCGCGTCGCTGCGGTACTGTTCGAACCAGCCGATCGAGCTAGACGAAAAATCCATGATGCTGACGTTCGAGTCGATACCCGTCGCCGAGTTGAAGCCGATTACGCCAGCGCCCGGATCGAAATCCATCTTGGCGCCCATGGCCGTGTAGAACTTGTCGAGCTGGGCGGTGTAGCCGCCATTGGCAGCGGTATTCTGATCGAAGGCGGCGCCGTTGATCGAACCGTTGCGCAGCTTCATCGGATCGCCGCCCAGCGAGGTCACCACTGCCGGATTGACCGTGATGGAACCAGCAATGCCGTCGATGATCGTGGCCGTCGTCGGCGTTCCGCCCGGAAGCCCGCTCGGCAACGTCCAGGTAAAGAGACCCGGTAGCGTGCTGGTTCCGGCCGTGTTCGTTTCCGAAAATAACGCAACGAGACCCTTGGCGATTTCGTCGAGCTGGGATTGGAACGTCGGCGCGACTTCGTCACGAAGCTGGAGAAGCGCCTGGAGACTGCCCTTTGCCGACGTCGTGCCGCCCGAGCCCTTGCCGAGCGCCACGCCATCGATGTAAACGCCGTTGCCGTCGGTGGAGGCGCCGTAGCTCTGGGTCGGCTTGAACGTCACCGCGCGCGGAATGGTCTCGAAGAGCGTCACCCCGTCGGAGGTATAAAGTACCATGTCGTTGTTATCGCGGGTGACGGTCGTGACTCCCACGATCCCCGAAATCTGCTTGAGCAAGGCATCGCGCTGGTCGAGCGCTTGCGAGGGATCGGCACCGGCGGACGTGGCAGACTTGACGGCGTTGTTTGCGGTTTCGAATTGCGCCAGCAGCTCATTCAGCTCTTCTACGGAATTTGCAATCGATTTGTCCGCATTCATCCGCACCTGCTGGACAGCGTTGGTCGCATTGTTGAGCGAGTTCACGACGTCCTGCGCCGCCGTGATCGCGCCCTGGCCGGCGATCGTGCTGTTCGGTGCGGCTCTGAACGCGCTAAGCTTGTCACGAAAGACCGCAAGGTAGGTGGAGGGCGCCGTCTCGTAATCGTTGCCGCCGATGACGGACTTGATGTCTTCCAAGCCGTTCAAAAGGGTCTGCTGGGCACTGTCTTGAGAATTGCTCTTCAGGTATTGGCGCAGGAGAGCATCCTCCTGCGCACGGTTGATCTTGACCACCTGCGCGCCATTCAAGGAGGTGGTGAGCATCGCCTGCCGACGCACATAATCCTTATTGCCGGCATTGGCGATATTGTTCGATACGACGCTGCTTTGCGCGCCTGTATTGTTGAATATGCCCTGTGCCGTATTAAGTGCGGAAGTGAGCGACATGGCTTAGCCGTTACCTTACTTATCTTTTGAGATTGACGAGGACGTCCATCAAGTCCGAACCCGTCTGGAATACTTTCGAGTTTGCCGTATAGCTGCGCTGCGACTCGATCATTTCCGTGAGTTCGCCCGCCATATCGACGTTCGAACCTTCAAGCGCGCCAGATTGGATCTTGCCGAAGCCACTCGTCTGCGGGAAGCCGGTGACGGTGACGCCGGACCTGCCGTTCGCTGAGTAGACGTTGCCGGACATCAGCGTCAGCAGATCGGGGCTTGGCACGTTTGCGAGCGGGATCTGGAAGACGGGCTTGGTGCTGCCGTCGTCGTACTTCGAATACACCACACCATCGGCGTCGATGGTGATATCGACCGGCGAGTTTGCGCCCTGTCCATCGACATTACCGGTGCCGGACCAACTGTCGCCGACCTGCGAGAGATCGAGGCTCATATTGATGGTGAGACCCGTCACCGGATCGATGATGTCCGTGGTGCTGGTATGCGTTGCATCCGTCAGCATCTGCCCTGCACTGTCGAAATATACCCGCTTCACGTCAACGGCGGCGGAAGAGTACGGGAAGGAGCTCGTGCCAGTCGCGGCCTTGTCGGCGTTGCGGAATACGGCCATTTCCCATTCGTAGGCGGTGCCAGTCGGCGGCAGCGGCGCCACGGCCGTTACCGGGACCTTTGTGAAGTAGATGTCGTACATCACCTTGCTGCCGAGCTTGTCATAGGTGACGATCGAATATTTCTGCGTGTCGGATGTGGCCGTTGCGTTGTTTGCGCTCGGGAGGTCTGCCGCCGTGGTTTCGATGGGCGAAGATGGCTTGAGGTTGCCCGTCCACGTACCATTCGCCGTCGGCACGGCTTCCAGTTTCTGGTCGCCGAGGACATTGATCGGAACGAGGCCGTCGAAGCCGTTGACGACGACGGCCGGAGCGGACGAACCATAAGGATAGCCCATCAGCGTGAAGCCCGCCGAGTTGACGAGGTTGCCTTCGTCGTCCTTCGTGAAGTCACCGGCGCGCGTCAAGACCGGCGTGCCGTCGGCGCCCTGCACGATGAAAAAGCCGTCGCCGGAAATGGCGAGGTCGTAGCCCGAAGTCGTGTAGGAGATGTCGCCTTGGTCGGAAACAGCCTGACGGATGGACGTCTGCACACCACCGGAATTGTAGTTGCCTGCCGTGGACGGCAGGACGAGAGAGGAGAAGGCGGTCGAGACAGCCTTGTAGCCGGTGGTATTTGCATTCGCGATGTTGTCGGCAACGGTGCTCAGGCGGTTTGCCTGTGCGTTCATCCCCGACACTGCCGTCTTCATGCTGCCAAAAATGCTCATCTGAAAACCTCGTTTTCCTTGATAGCTGGAGAGTATTTGGCGGGCCTTGCGTGAAGCTGTCTGTAGCGGAGCTGCCTGATCGAAATATTGAAAGGCACGTTTCCGCGGGCCGGGCCCGCCGCTGAAAATCAGTTCCAGTCGATGCAGTAGCCGAGAAAGCGCTTCGAATCGACAGGGTCGAAGCCGAGCTTCTTGCGCAACTTCTTGCGCAGCTTGGAGATATGGCTCTCAACGACATTCTCTTCGACTTCCTCGTCGAAGATGCCGTAGATGGCGTTGAAGATCTGGGTCTTGGTGACGCGGCGGCCGCGGTTGGCGATCAAGTATTCCAAAATGCGGCGTTCGCGGCGCGGAAGCGCAAAGACTTCACCGTTGATTTCCGGATCGCGGCCGTCCGAAAAGACGCGGATTGCGCCGATATCGGTGTGGGTCGAAATCGCTTTCAGGCGGCGGCGGATTGCAGCGGCGCGCGCCAGGATTTCACGGGGGTGCACTGGCTTGCGGACGACATCGTCGACGCCGCAATCAAAAAGTGCAAGGGTGTTTTCGAGCGAATGCTGGTCGCTGACCGCAATCACCGGGGCCTGGGAGCGATCCCGGATCGCCCGTGGCAGCTCTAAGGTCCGCCTGCCCTGGCCGATCAGGAAAGCTTCGACAGCCGCGATATCGGAATCCGCCGCCGTTTGCACCCACTCGCCGAATTCGCTTGGATCAAAGCCGGTCGAGGGAATGCCCTCGCGGCCAAACAGTGATGTGTAACCATCTTTTACGAGCTCACGCTCATCAACCACTACGATCATTCGTCCGCCTCCGAATCAGTGTGGCACCTCGATGATCTATGGGTACGAATCGCACGAATCTGGGACAAGCTGCTGGAACTTAATGGCAGGAATTAACAGTTGATTAAGAACTGGGTCCCGATTTGCTCTATATCTAGTATGCCGCCTCGGTTATGCACACAAAAATTTCGTGGAAAAGTTAACGGCGGGTAAATTAGATCTTGGTGACCCAATTTTCGGCCAATTCCTGCCACATTATGGCACGATTCCGTTTTGTTCACATTTTTCTATTTTTGCTTGCATCAGTTATGGCAGAAGTTACTCGCATTGGGAGTCCACTTGCCATAACCGGTAGCGACGAGATTGGCGATCACGCGGCAGACATACCGCTTCTGCGCAGGGTCGTTATTTGGTCCGGCGTGGTATCTGGCTACCGCCATCGTCCAGGTTTCATGCCGGTCGTGAAGATTGCGAAGGAACTTTGCCGCATATTCGACGTTGCGGTGGGGGTCGAACATGGCTTCCGCCGAGCTGAAATTCTCGCCATGAAAGTAATGGTTGATCTGCATGCAGCCGACGTCGATGAGCTTTGCCCCGCTTTTTCGCGCCGAATAGAACTGCCTCATGGCGTCCAGCTCGGAAGGCGGGAAGACTGCCTTACCTTCTATGTTCAGCGCAAAAGGATAGAGCGAACCTTTGCGTCCGGTCTCCGTCAGGCCCACGGAATAGAGAATGCCTTCCGGTATGCCGTATTTGGCGGCAGCAGACTGGATTTCCCTTTCGCAGGCACCGTTGGAGGCACGCGTCTCACAGGTAAACGCTGCCAGGAGCGCCGCCGCCAGCGGCGCCAGAAGCAACATCTTCAACATTTGTCTCCCCTGCCCCATTAAGGCCTCCATTGCCCCGCTGTGCTGTCTGGGTGTGGCGCTCGCGCGCTTCACCGCCCTGCCCCTGCTGCAGGGATTGTTGCTGGGAAGACTGCTCTTGCGCATTTGCCTGGTTCCCCGCGTCGGGCTTTTCTACCGGCGCCATGCTGATCGTGACGTTGTCGATGGCATAACCCTGGCTGCGAAGCGCCTCGATGATCTTGCCGTGATCTTCCTTGAGCTGCCGATAGGCCGCACCGGTTTCGACCTTCAGATCGACGTTCAGGGCATCGCCGGAAAGGCGCATCGTTGCCGTCACGAGGCCGAGGTCGATCGGCGTCATCTGGATCTTGAGGGTGTTGACAACCTTCCCGGTGCTCGTCCATTCGGCAGCGTTCGACAGTGCGGAACTCGGCTGCATCGCACCCGTCCACTCCCTGTCGCCAAGGATTGCAGCGGTTACGGACGCGGAATTCTGCGCGAGGCCGATATAGCGGCGTGAATCGAGAACCGTGACGTTTTCGATATCGCTCCTTGCCTTGGCGGCCGACCCTTCCTGGTCAGCACCGATACGGATGTCCATGGACTCGCCGCGCCCGTCCGCGCGGCTCAAACGAAACGTCTTTCCATCAAGATTGGCTGCGTCGTCCACGGCCGGCATCTGCGCGTCGCCGGCGCTGATCGCCGCCAGCGCATCGGCCGCAGGCGCAATACCAGTGCCACCGCCGGCACCCTTTTCCTTGCCGGCCTTATCGTCCTTCGCATTCACGTTGGCTGCAGCCAGGAAGGCCACCGGGATCACCGTATCCGTGGCATCCTTGTTCAAAAGACCGAGCGCATCAGAAACAGACGTCGCATCCGACGAAGGGCCTTCATCGACTCCGGCCTTGGTCTCCAAGGGCTTTGCCGATTTTTCGTCTTTTGCGACATGTGCATCTTCCGCGACCTCGCCGGCGTCTCCTTTGATTTTGAATTTTACCGAAGCCGTATCGACGCGGCTTTTCATTTGATCCTTGCCGGATGTGCCTGTGACGGTTGCAACTGTCTGAGGCTGCGTCGCGGCCTGTTGTTTCAACGATGCATCGCTGAGGGCGATCATCGGCTTGCTGCGAGCGCGATCGCGCAGACTGAGGGCAATACTGCCGGCGGCGCCTTCATCGATTTCTGGTTGGGCATCATCAGCCGCAGGGGCCCCAGCAGGCTCGCCGCCGGTACTGTTTTGCGGACTGTTTCCTGCCTTCGAGAGCACGTCCGAAAAGCCGCCATTGCCAGCGTCGCCGCCCTTGGCTGCCGGACCATTGCCTCTGGCGGCTGACGACGCCTCGGTTGCGGCCGCTCCCCCTGTAACGCTCATATCAATCATTTCAATTGCTCTCTTGGCTCAAGAGACCGTCGATTTCATCGAGTTTCGAACGGCTCGTCGTCACAAAGGATTTGAATGACGCTTCAGCGTCTTGCCCTGCACCGTCCGGCATCAGCGCCGGCGCCGCCCCACCGTCAGCAGGCTTGGAGGGCGCCGCGACCTCTACGGGCTGGTTTCCGTCGGCCGTGGATACGGCTGCCTGTTCAGAAGTAATTTCTTCATTAGCAGGTTTAGAATCGGACGCTTGTGTCAGGCTTGCCGGATCCGGCGGCTGCAGCACCTGTTCGGCGATTGATTTGGCCGCAGCGCGTAGCGCGCGGTCGCGCGGGGAGAGCTCGCTGTCTGCAACGCTGCTGATGCTCTTTGCGGCCGTACCCACGTCGGGCGTGGAGACCAAGGCCATGTTGCCGTAGAAATCCGCGAGCGCGCCGAGCGCATTGTTCGGTTCGCCGGCAAGCGATTGCGCGTATGCGGCTGCCGTCCTCGCAACTTCCGCCTTGCCGGCAATACCGGCGGCGCGCGCAATGCGCAGATAGACCTCGCGCCGCCGCGACTCGTCCATGAAGGAGAGGATGCCGACGATATCTTCCGTCTTCACATGGTCGTGGTCGACGATAAGCTTGACGAAAAGATCGGCGAACTGGCTCGCATAGGGCGAATGGAGGAACCGCCGCACATAGCGCTGCGAATAGGCAAGCCCCTTGTCAAGGAGACCCGCTTCGACGCAAATCGCCACCGAGCGGCGCAGGGCCGCCTCTTCTACGATCGTTCCCGGCGCCGAGAGCCGCGCCTGATCATAAAGCTTGAGCGCTTCATCCGGGCTTCGCGCCACCATGACGTTGCCGCCGACAAGCGCGAGATAGGGACCGATCTTCTTGTCGCGGTACTCATTTGCGGTTTCGACCAGTGTCTTTGCAACGAGCAGGCCCTTGCCGCTCAGGTACTTGCGCAGGACATCGGTTACACGAGTGTCGAAATAGCCGTTCACGTCCCGGGCAATCAGATATTCAAGCGTGGCCGGATTGCCGCCGCTCATGGCATAGACGAGTGCGGCATCGACATTGCGGTCATCATCGAAGACTGAGGCATCTGCACTGCGCAGGCGCTGATCGATCGTGCCGAGCATGAAGCGCTGCATCTCCGCCGCCGAATGATCGCCGAGGGCGACCGAGTCCTGTACGAACTGCAGCGAACGCAACATCTTGTACGGCGAAAGGTTCGCCTGATCCTCACCCGCAGCGACGGCCGGCGAAGCGATCGCCAGTCCGAGAGCCAGGAGAAGATGCCGGTGCTGCGGGCGCGCCATGAAACTATCCTTGATCCGCCTGAACCAGGATTTCGATGCGGCGGTTGCCGGCATTGAATGGATCGTCGGGCAACTTCAGCCTCCGGTCAGCAAAGCCCGAAACCTGGGAGAAGCGCTTCTCCTCCACCCCCCCCCCAACGAAAACGTAAAAGAGTGACCGGGCCCGACCCCAGGACAGACCGCCACTTTTAATATTGGTGGCCCTTTTTTGACGGGCGGGCGCTCGACCCCGCGTTTCGACAACGA
>NZ_JABEPH010000287.1:0-7983 GCF_013004495.1 Rhizobium sp. SEMIA 4085 | reverse complement strand
CCGCGCCCCCCGCATTGAGCGTGCCCTGTGCAATCGGCGCCCCCTCAGGAGCATCAGCATCCAGCACGTCTCCCGGATGCGGTCCTCCATAGCGTCCAGGCGCCGCCAAGTCTCGGGCAGGCCCTCGGGTCCAAGGGCCCACTGGCGCGGGCGCTCCTTGTTCATCCGCACGGCCCGCGAGACGGGGTTCGGCGGCAGGTCGTGAATCTTGCCGTCGCCGAGGCGAAGATGACTGACGAGGACTCCCGCTCTGTTCTGTGGCGCAAGCTTCGTTCAACGCTTCACAGACATCGGCAATTCCCCGATGCAGATTGGTCGCTGGACGAGCCTGTTTTGATCACCTTGGAAGAACTCTACCATCGGTTTGCTCCTGCCGATCCGATCGAGCGGGTGGCATGGCTTTTCGACCAGACTGTGGAACTCCCTGACCGCGCTTCTGCCGGCTGGGAAACGGAGGCGCGCGATATTGAGGAAGCGCGCAAGCGAGCAGCGGCGGCAGTATACGAAGCAGGAGGAATTCTGGCGATCCAAAAGCTCGCACGACGAGCAGAAGCTGCAGGTTATATTGGCAAAGCGCTCTACGATGCAGGTCTGCCTTCAACCGAGTTCGATAGCCTGCTTGAGTTTTTCCTCAAAGCCGAGGATCCCTCGGAGCGGGATGTCGCGCACGGTATTGTGGTCACCGCGTCTCGTGAACGCGAGAAAGAATGGTTCGAGGGCCTGATCGAAAAAGCAGTTGCTGAGAACTGGAACGAGGAGGCGCTTCTCACATTGCTTCGCGCCATGCCTGCCGAGCGCTGGGTCTGGGAGCGCGTCTCCGAAATCGGCGGCTCTATCGAGACGACATACTGGCGGACTGCGCGGGTCATGTGGATTGATGATCGCGAGGATGACATCGTCTATGCGGTCCGCAAGCTCATTCAGATGGGCGTGCCGCTGCGAGCGGTCGGGCTCGCTGGCCGGATGCGGAAGTCCGATCTTCCTTCGGACCTTGTCATCGAGGTACTGCGCGAGGCAGCAAAGCAACCCTTCACTGGCGATGTAGACCATAATGAACTCGGCATGTTCCGCCATCATGTTGCGGAGCTCATGCAGATCCTGGACAATCGCGATGATGTCGAACGGGACGCGCTCGCGACTCTTGAATGGAACTATCTTGAAGTCCTGGAGCATTCCCAGCGACCAGCAAAAGCGCTTCTCGCCGAGCTGTCGGAGCAACCAAAGCTTTTTGTCGATCTCCTGAAAGCGGTCTATCGAAAAAGTGATGATGAAGACAGTGACGCGGACGACCCTGTGCCCGGAACACCGGAAATGGCGAAAGCAGTGGCGAGCCGGGCTTATGCATTGCTCGGACACTGGAACAGAATTCCCGGGACACAGAACGATGGCTCAATCGATCCGGTCAGACTGACCGAATGGATCAAAGAGGCGAGGAAGCTTGCCCGCGAGGCGGGCCGCCTGGATATCGGCGATAGCCGCATTGGGCACATGCTCTCCTCTTCACCAGACGGCAAGGATGGAAATTGGCCAGCCGAGGCCGTTCGAGAGGTGATTGATCTGTTCCACAGCAAGGAAATGATCGACGGCGTTGTCGTGGGCAAGATGAACCGCCGCGGCGTGACGACCCGTATGCCTCGCGACGGAGGATTGCTGGAGCGACGGGAAGAAGCGCGCTATCGTAACTCGGCTGATGCGATCATTTTTGATTATCCCCGCGCAGCCAACGCTTTGATCCGGCTTGCTGACTATTACGAGCAAGACGCCAGACGCGAGGACGAACAAGCCGAACGGCTGGATTGGGGAGGATAAGCTTCCGTTCTTGCCGGCACACATTGCTTTAGAACTTTCATTTCGGCGAGTTTATGATGTTTGACGTCAATCCAGGACAAATAGATAGCCTTACCAGTCTGCAACTCGTCCAATTGCTCGGCCGCCTGCTTCATGCCGAAGCGCAGGCCGCTGACGTGCCGTTGGGAAACATCAATGTTCCTCTGCAGATTACCATCCCTGACGGTGGTGAGGACGGGAGAATCGTTTGGAAGAACGGACGTGACTCGACCAACTATCTTCCAGGGCGTCAGAACTTTTTTCAATGCAAGGCGAGCAATTTCGGAAGGGACGGATGGAAAAAGGAGTGCTGGACCAAGTCGAGTAGACGTAGAGGCACAACGCGTGTCCTCGCACCGGCCCTGAAATCCATCTCGGCAGTGAATGGGCACTATGTCGGCTTCACGACCGAAGCGCTGACGGGTCAAAAGATCGACGATTATGCCGCCGCGATCGAAGAGGGGATCACCGAGGCCGGTGGAGATCCGAATAGGCTCGGGTCGATAAAGCTCTATGGCAGCAACGAAATTGCTGCCTGGGCGACGTCGCACCCTTCCGTCGCGATCTGGCTCGGAGAGATTGCGCATCGCCAGACACTCGGCGGTTTTAGAACGGTTGAGGCCTGGGGCCAACGCGGTGACTTTGTTGACCAGCCCTATGCCGACGATGGCGACAACCGCTACATTATCGGTACGACGCGAACCCGCGAACTCAACGGCTCGGACAACAGCACATCCGCGAAGGCCGCCTGGGCCAAGGTTTTAGAGCACGTGACGTTCCCGGGTCAGTCGGTGCGGATCTCCGGTGCATCTGGATTGGGCAAAAGCCGATTTGTCTACGAGTCGCTCAGATCGAGTTCGTCGATTGTGGCTGACATCGTCAGCAATAGCACGATCTTCGCCGATTATCGCGTGGTCTCTAACACTCTGCTTCCAATCGCGGCGCAACTGGCGGATGGACACCATGACATCCTCCTTGTCGTCGATGAGTGCCCAAGGGAAGCCGCAATCGAGCTCGGACAACTTGCGGGAGCTGGCCCAAGTCGGCTTCGAGTCATTACCATCGATACCGATGATCGGCCGCTGGACAAGGCTACCCTGCATCTTTCGGTATTGCCGAGTGATGGGGATTTGATCGGCGCAATTATCCGCTCGAAGAACCCGGATGTAACTGAAGCAACCATCTCCCGCTTGCGCGATGTCTGCGGTGGTTACCCAAAGTTCGCTGTTCTCGTCGCCGCCACCTGGGATCTTTCCACCGTCGCGTTTGAGACGATTGACGATATCGTCAACCGTGTGTTGAGAGGGTCGTCAGTCACTGGGACCGAAGAGATCAGGGCTCTTGAATGCTTGGCAATGTTTGACCGACTGTCGATCGAAGGTGAAGGCAATCCGCTCGATCTGGTCGCTAAAGATTTCGCCCGGATGTCTGGCGATGAGATGTATGAACACCTCTCAAAAGCTCAGGATCACGATCTCGTTGGGCGCTACCGCGATCAGTTTGCAGCACAGCCCCGACCGATTGCGGAACACTTGGCTCATCGCCGTTTAAAGCTGGTAAGACCGTCGCTGCTGGAAAAATTCGTGCTGGGCGCCCCGGACGAGCTTGTTCTTTCGTTGCTTCGGCGTTGGCGCTTCATGGACGCATCACAACTTATCCGTGACGCTGCTTCCGCAATTGCCGATGGGCATCTGTCGACCCCCGGCGCCGTGTTGACAGCTAGAGGCTCGGCGATCCTCGATGCCCTGGTCCATATCATTCCGGACAAGGTGGCAGATCGCCTTCACCACCTGATTTTGCCCTGCTCGAACCAGGTCCTGGCGGATGCAAAGGAAGC
Source organism: Rhizobium sp. SEMIA 4085 (assembly GCF_013004495.1). Taxonomy (NCBI): domain Bacteria; kingdom Pseudomonadati; phylum Pseudomonadota; class Alphaproteobacteria; order Hyphomicrobiales; family Rhizobiaceae; genus Rhizobium; species Rhizobium sp. SEMIA 4085. The sequence continues at coordinate 4,319 of NZ_JABEPH010000287.1, read as the reverse complement.
GCGGCGCTCAATCGTGGAGGCGCTTTCAAAGTTGATGTTTCGGTCGCGGTCGTTCAATACCGCCGCGCGTCTGCTCATGAAACTTGCCGCAGCCGAAACCGAGGAGTGGGCCAACAACGCCACAGGTCTCTTCAAACAGCTCTACCAACTTCAGCTCAGCGGTACGGAAGTATCGCCGGCTGAGCGTTTCGCCATTCTTGACGAGGGTCTCGATAGCGAAGATGAGGCAACGGTCGCGCTCTGCGTCGACGCCCTGGGAAGCGTATTTACAAGTCATTTTTCGAGATTCGGGGCGACGGATGAGATTGGATCGGGCGAGCCCCTGAAGGATTGGTCCCCTACCACGTGGGACGAGGTCGACGAGTTCCATGTCGAGGGACTGAAACGTCTGCTGGAGATCCGGAAAGGCCGTCCCGAACTAGCGGATCGATGTGAAACCATCATCACCCGCGCCACACGCCGGGTGCTGAACACAGGGATTTATCGCCAGCACGGCGAGGCGCTCGTCGAGATCGCCAAGGAAAAAGGTGGTTGGCCCGAAGCAATCGAAAGCGTTGGTCACTGGCTGTATTTCGACAGAAAAGGCGCTAAGGCCAAACGTTCGCGTTATATACGGGATCTCTACACACGGCTTTTTCCAGAAGACCCGATCGACAAGGCGATACTTTTTACCAAGTTCTGGAGCGCCGACATTCGAGACCCCGATGCGATCTACAGGGAGAGCGACAACGATTTCCGGTACTCCGAACGGGCAGCAGAGGCGTTGGCCGATGAAATCGCTCAGAATGATGAGATGACACTCGAGGCAATCGGCCGGATGATGCCACTCGACCTGAAGACGGTTGGTCCTTTCGCAGAAAGGCTGTCCAGGCGGGCTCGCCAGCGCAAGAATGTTTTCGATACAGCTCTGGAACTTGTCGATGAAGGCGGCACCGGGATGAGGATGTTGCGAGGCATTCTGCGTGGGATTGATCTTGAGGATCACTCCCTTGCTGATGAGTGCCTGAAGAAAGCTGTCGAAACGCTCCCTGTAACCGTTCCGCTGATTGATTTTTATTCCGCCCTGACGATTGATGATTCTCGCATCGACAGGGTGGTTGCGGAACTTCAGGCGGGGAGGATCAAGCCCGTCGAATGCGCGTATCTGTCATACGGGCGCGGCTTGGACGAACGTTCCGCTTCCAGCGTCTCGCGATTGCTGGATGAGCTCGTCAATCATGGAAGCGACGGTGCGTGGACTGCCCTTGAGATTGCAATGATGTATCGTCATGGCCAACCACTCTTTCCTGAATTTGCTGCTGAAATTGGAAAACTGTTATGCAATCCAGCATTGATAGCTGGAAATCGCGACAGCAATCGCGATGCGCATCTTTTCGAAGATCTGACCAAGCAAGTTCGCAATGCGATCGGTGTCGACGCCGAGCTCGCCGACGGACTGGCCCAGCAGATCGAGCGACTTGCTGGCTCGGAGGAGTGGGAGATATTTTCGACGCTGAGCGCGCCAATGCGCGATCTCGTCTCTGTTTTGCGCGAAGATCAACCGGACGTCCTCTGGGCTCACATAATACGCTTTTATGACAACGCGACGCCGATAGAGCGCGACCGGCTTCATCGTTTGATCGGGCCGAATTCTGATCGGTTCGAAAAGTCAGCTCACACGGAGGCCGGACCTCTTTACGGCATATCCAAGGATCGTCTCTTCAGTTGGGCGGATGGAGTTCCAGACCACCAGGCTTTCCTCGTGGAATTTTTTCCGACTCTCACGATCGGGGAGGATGGTTCGGCATGGGATCCGGCTTTCGAGGAACTTGCAGCGCGCTATGGTAAGGCGAGGGAATTCCGAGCGGCCGTGGCCGACAGGATCCGACCCAAATCCTGGTCCGGATCTATCGTTCCTCTTCTTGAAGTTTATTTGGATCCCCTCGCAAGTTGGTCAAAACATAAAATCCAAGCGCTTGCGACCTGGGCAAAAGACCAGCATCGTCGTCTCGAGAGCAGGATCGAGCGCGAAGCTCAGCACGACCGCGAGATCGGGCTATAGAACATGGTCTGCCTCTGATTGCCGCGTCCGCGGCATCTTTTAGGGCTAGGTGTTCACAGAATCACAGTGGAGCTCGGGTTTCTAATCATATGTCGGCGATGTGATGTAACGCTGGCATGGAGCACGCGTCGTTCGCTCGACTAAATTAGATAGATAGTTGCAATTACATCCTGCGGGAATAGAGGTTATATATCAATGACTTGACTCTAAATGCGCCTTCTTAACGAAAAGATGGATTTGAATAGCTTAGCTTTTTTCCTCAGGATCACTGGTTCGAGTCCCTTCAAGATCCCGAACACTCTTACACCGACAAGGTTCAGAGCGAATCCGCCGCCGCCATTTCGGATGCATGGCGCCGGCGTTGGTTAACTGAAAAGCCGCAGAATAGAAAGCCTCCAGAGGACGGAGGCCCTCGGGCCGCGTAGCGTCCGAATAAGTCTTCGGTATGATATTGATAGGACGGAACATTCGGCGCTCTTGTTCAGAGAAACGGAGCAATAGTAGTCAGTATTTTGAATATCCCGGCCTTTTGGCTAATATCTCCAAATCAGTAGTAGCCGATGCCAGCCAAACTTTCCGGTTTACCGAGTTCGCTGAGCTGTTTGGGATTATCTAAAGAAGCCCGTTGAAAATAGAGAATGATAATTTTGTTGTAATTTATTTTTTTAAGAATATCCAATTTTTCCTGTTGATCTCATACGGAGGAAGGAAGCTGTGAGTTTTGGGGCTAGAGTCCGTGTTTCCAGGCAGTCTAGGGATTTGTCGCAGACCGATCTTGCCCATGCCGTTGGGACATCGCAAACGTGTATCCACAATTGGGAAAATGATAATACCTATCCACGGCCTGCCAATATGGTGGCTCTAGCAACGGCTTTAGGGGTCACGCAGCGGTTTCTGGAAGAGGGCGAAGGGGGGTGTTTCAATGGGCATGACTGTGGACGAGGTGCTGAACTCTGCAAAAGCCGAATTGGCCCGCGTCCTCCATACTACGGCTGATCGCATTGAGCTCAAATTCAGCATGGTGTCGTAATGAATGTAGAAAACCCGCTTGAGGTTTTCGCTAATGTTGCCGCCATTCTCACGGCAATCGTCGCGGTATGGGCATACGGTCGCTATTTATGGGTACAGCGCCAAAGACGGCTGCGCCTCGAAAATCATCTTCGTGAAGAACGCCCCGTTGGAGATCAGGGCCACCGGACACTACTTCATCTCGTTGCTCATCTGGGAATGTCAGAGGCCGAGATCATCGATGCGGCCTTTAGGAGCAAGGTTATACGCCGCCGCGTCTCTATAGACGATCAAGGACGCGCGGATCGGCTGCTTCTCGAATACGAAAGCGGTAACCCGGAGGATGACTTGCCAAGACGCAGCAAAAAGAGAGCGGTGTTTTAGCCGCCCCATCGTTTCAGGCCGCCTTGCTCTTGTTTTCCAAAATCGACGAAGGTGTGAGCCTCTCACAGGCGCGCAAACAATGGCGCTCCATCTTCATCCGCAATTCGGTCAATTGCATTTTCTTTGGAAGAACGCGAGCTGATCCTTAGATACGACAGGGATTGACGACCATAAAGTGTGAAATTTTCAAACCGCAGTGGATGCACCTCCTCGAACATTTCAGGTTGGTCGCGCAGTTGCTGGCGTAGCTCCTAACAAGCGACCGAGAATGTTTTTGCCAAAAAACTCACCTGTGTCATTGACCCTTGCACCCCAATACTCATCTTTTCGGGAATCTTCGACAATCGGTCGATCTCCCGTTGCGAGCAGCAGATTGGAAAATTTCCCTCGGTTCTGAACTAACTTCACGCGTAGGCACCAACATCTGTCCGCTCGATGATCTGACCGCCTTCGGTTCCCCGCTCTTTTGAAAGAGATCCAGGCCGCTTCGCCATTATTGCCCCTCGTGACTACTCGAGCGCGCATGCCCAAGGATCGGATAAAGACGTGACGGCTCCAGCAGGGCGCAGCATCAACTTTCCCGAACTCACGACACCAGCTGCTACGTTCATCAGATATAATGGCCGTTCAGGCGGATAGATGAGACTGGTTGTCATTAACCAATTTCGAACTCCAGCCAGTAGTCGCCTTGTTGAGTAACCCCGTCGACCGGGGTTGGAGCGTCGCTGATGACGAACGGATCCTCGCGTTTTATCAGCTCTGCCAAAAGAGCAGGATGCGGGATACCTTTCCAACGAGAGTAGGGGGTCATTGAGATCATCGCACGAACCTTACCGTCGTGTCTGTTCTCCTTGCCCACCAGATCTCGCAGCCATGTTGCCGGGGT
>NZ_JABEPH010000286.1:0-8000 GCF_013004495.1 Rhizobium sp. SEMIA 4085 | reverse complement strand
GCGATCCTCAATCGGACCGCGGTCGCGCTCGCAGCCGACAGCGTCGTGACTCTCAGCGATGGGCGCCGTCATAAAACTTACGATTCTGCAGAGAAGATTTTCGAGTTTTCGCGATTTCAACCCATTGCTTTGATGATCTACAACAATGCGCAATTTATGAATGCGCCGTTTGAAATCATCATAAGAGAATATCGTGAGCAACTGACGTCCAACACTTTTAAGTCATTGGTGCAGGTTTGGCCCGAGTTCGAGAAATATCTCCTGGCGTTCAAGCGGAGCGAAGAGGACGAGTTAGATCACTTTCGAGGGATGGTGCTTGCAGAAGTCAAGGAAATCCGGTCGAAAGTTATGACGCACGTTTTTGCGTCGATCGGTCGCCGGGGGCGATCGGCTAGGGAATCGGTTCCCGACTTCGTTGTAAGGCAGTGCAAGGAGAGAAAGTCCGAAGCTGAAGTCGTACCATTGAAAGATTTTCTCTCTGGCGTAACTCTGGAACAGTTCAACGATATTTACCGGGCCACCGTTGTCGACGTCGCAAATGGAATTAAGCTCGAGATGTCCCCGGATATCGAAGACGCTTTGTGCGATATGATGTTCGCGGTTATCAAATCTGAGCAGAAATCAGGTGCTTTCACCGGGCTCGTTTTTACTGGGTTCGGATCGGATGAGATATTTCCAACTCTTTGCTCGGTCGAGATTGATGGCGTGTACTTCAATCAGTTCCGAATTTTATCGACCAACCTGATCGATATCGATCGGCGCGGCGAGACCGCAGCAATCGTGCCTTTCGCCCAACAAGATATGCCCGAGCGCTTCATGCTGGGGATCGATGGTGAGTTCGAAGGCGCGATGGAAAAAATCTGCCTGGATATGGTCGGCCAACTCGTTGACCAAAACAAGCGCGCATTCCGCAACGGCAAGGCCGAACTTGTTAAAGCGGCAGCTGCAGAAGAGTTCAAGATTGGCCTCCAACGCCTCAAAAAGAAGAACTCCGACGATCTTTTATCTGTGGTCAATCATCTCTCCAAGAAGGAACTCGGGGAAGTGGCGTACTCTCTCGTGGAACTCACCTCGCGCAAGCGTCGTTATTCGAATGACTTGGAAACCGTTGGCGGACCGATAGATGTCGCCATTTTGACGAAGAACGAAGGTTTCATTTGGGTGCGCCGTAAACACTATTTCGACATAGCCCTCAATCCACGATATGATGCAAAGCGCAAAAGATGAGGAATTGACAGATGGACAATCACCGAATCCGACGCTCAGTTAATCAGCCGCAGACGGAAGACGACGACCTGCGGTCCTACATTGAAGGCGACTCGACTGATGAGATCGTGCGCCAGGTGAACGACGCCTTTGCGCTGCGTTTGTCAGAGATCCTTAAGAAGGGCCGATCGGCTCCTCGGCACTCTGGAGATTCCGAGGACGGAAAACGCCTATGATTCGCGTCTCGGATCGCACGGCAATCTGCGTGTGGGTTTTTTGATAAAACCCGCCGCCTGGGTAGACGTTTTCGCCTTCTACGAATAACCCGCGCACCGTATCAAATGGCTGAATCAGAGGGGACGTGCCGCTATCTCTTGCTTTGCGAACCTCGTCTTCGATATTCTCGTGCAAATGCCGGATCACCGCGCAATCGAGATAGCGAAGTAGCTTGTCCCCCTCCTTTGAGCCTTTGACGTCTTTGTTAACGGGCAGAGCGAGACCCGCCTTTACCCGGGCCGTCTCAAAGCTCCGATAGGCATCCGAAAGCAGATCGAGATTTTCCCGGACCGTAAGGTCTAGGCAGTTACCTAGGTCAATGACCGCGCCGACGACTGCAGCTTTCTTGTATGATCCACGGTTCTGCTTTTCGATCGCCCATTCCAGCGCTCGACCAGGGTCGCCTTCCCAAAAATAGGCTCCAGATCCAAGCCAATCGAAATCTTCGCTACTTTGACGAAACGGTTTTCCATTGAGGAGATCGACTGCAGTATCCTCGTCACATCCATGAAAACCCAAAATAAAGCTGGTATGGAATGATGTCACTTCGGTCTACGCTTGTCCGGTTGCCCGCCATATTGCGGTTTCAGATCGCCATCGCCATCATATAGGCCTTCCTCAATCAGCCACTGCCGCGCCATTTCCGGTGTCTGCGTCTTCTCTTCCACCCGCCGTTGAAGCATGGCGCGAATTGCTTTTCTTTCCGCTTCATTCATCTGAACGCTCCTAATTATTTCCGGTCGGAATTCTTTCGCAACCGCGTATAGGCGGCGGTGATCATATCAATCATTGCGTCCCGACCATCATCCGGTAGGCTTGGATCAGCCTGTAAAACGGCTGTGATTTGGGTCAATGGTTCAGCCGCATAATTCATCTCGGACGGGTCCCTGACGAAAGCATCGGCGCTAAGGCCAGCCCATCGAACAAGTGCCGTGAGGCTATCAACGTCGGGACGCTTGCCTTGTGCCATCCTTGTTAGCGTCGACGCGCTGACGCCGGACTCTTCGGCCACCTGCTTCCAGTTCAATTTTCTCGATGCACGGGCACTGTCAAGAGCCTGGTAAAACGCGCTCCCTCGAAATTCCGACTTCGACATTTAATTTCACTCTTGCAATTGTGTTTCGTTGCCCTCATATTGCACCTCGATTGCAAGAATGCAATTGAAATCTACATATGAAACAGGAGGCCTTTATGAGCACCGAGATAACATCTGAGAAATCAAAAGGCCTCTTCATCGAGGTCGCGGGGACTGATCTTCAGTTCCGTCCTGTAAGCGTCGCCGATCGCTCGCCCACAGGCCGGCAGATCCTCGGTTATTGCGATGTCTCTCCTCGCGAGGACTATGTCGTTTTGCAATGGCTGCCGGAAGGCGATATCGAGGAGCTGCGCTCGGACGAGACCGTCAACCTTGAGCGTCAGACGGCGGCAAAGTTCATCGTTGCAAAGGCTGATCGCCTGTTCCGACTGTATCTTAACGATCGTTCGCTGAGCTGGACGGAGCGAAGCATCTCCGAGGTTGCGCTGCGAATCCTCGGGAAAATCCCGGCTACTGAGCTACTCTATGTACGTCGCGAAAGCGGCCAAGATCATCCAATCGCCGTCGGGGGTAGCCTGTCGCTGGCAGATATGGGTGTCGAGAATGTCTATTCTCGGCTGGCGCAATGGGAATTAAACGTCCAAGGAGTGACCGTGAAATTCGACATGCCGGATGTGCTCGTCCGCGAGGCACTGGTCAAAGCCGGCTTCAATCCGGATCAGGGCTGGATTATTGTTTTGAAGAGCCGCGACAGCAAACGTCAGGTCACCATCGAGGACACGATCGATTTGCGCTCACCTGGAATTGAAAAGCTGCGTCTTACGCCGCGCGAGATCAACAATGGCGAACTGCCGGCATCGCGCCGGCAGTTTCGCTTGCTTCCTCAGGACGAGGAGGGGCTGACGGTTCGCGGGCTGCGCTGGGAGACGATTGTATCTTCGGGTCGGCGCTGGCTGCTCTTGCAGGATGTGGGCCTGCCGGTAGGCTATCTCGTGGAAAACACCTGCATCGCGATTGAGGTACCTAATGGCTACCCCACCGCCGAACTCGACATGTTCTACTGTTATCCCCAGCTCGCTCGTCGCGATGGCATAGTCATTCCGCAGACCCAGGTCACAGAGATGATCGAGGGACGGGGCTTTCAACGCTGGTCGCGCCATCGCGGTAGCATTGCGCCTTGGCGGGCAGGTCTTGATAATGTGATCACCCATCTTGCTCTGGTCGAGGCTGCGCTGCTGCGTGAGGTGGAAGCATGACGACCCATCAGCACGTGAAGCTGACGATGAGTGGGAAGCAGCATCGCCGGCTCCATTCGCATCTCTTTCCCGGAGACGGCCTGGAGGCGGCCGCCGTCCTTCTATGTCGAGATGCAGGTCTAAGCGACCGCAAGCTGATGGTGATCGGTTTGACATTGGTGCCCTACGATCAATGCACTAGATCGCCTTATCTGCTTGTCTGGCCAGGCCAGTTCATCGCCGATGCCATCGACGTCGCCGAAGACGACCGTATCTCGATCATCCTCTTGCATTCACACCCTGGCGGCTTCAGGGAGTTTTCCGACCTCGACAACGAAAGTGACGCAGAGGTCATCGGCTCGATTTTCGCAGGCTGGAGTGGTGACGCTGCACCGGGGGGGCATGGCTCCGCGATCATGATGCCTGATGGTGAAGTGATTGCTCGTGTCTATGACGAACAACTGAACTGCCGCCCTGTCGACATGATCACCGTCATCGGCGACGATATCAGGATCTGGCGCAGCGGTTGCGACAGCAGCGAGCCGACTATGGCGTTCGGCGCCGGCATGACCCGCGAACTCGGCAAACTGCATGCCTGCATTGTTGGTGTGTCCGGTACGGGGTCGATCGTTGCCGAGCAGCTGGCCAGGATGGGCTTTGGCAAGATAACGCTCATTGATCATGACCGTATAGAGGCAAAGAACCTAAACCGGATTCTGAATTCCACCTTGTCGGACGCTGACTCCAGGGCTTGCAAGGTTGAGATGTTCGCTGTCGCCATGGCTCGCTACCGCGTTAATCTGGATGTCGTGACGATCGCCGAGACGGTTGCGTCGAGACAAGCCGTGCTAGCGGCCGCCACCGCCGATATCATCTTCAGCTGCGTCGATTCATCGGAGGGCCGACACATTGTCGACCGGATCGCGCAGGCGTTCATGATCCCACTGATCGACATGGGTGTCTCGATACCGACCCGCACGCGCTCAAATGGCGCGCCGGCGATTGCCGAGGTTATCGGCCGGATCGACTATATCCAGCCGGGCGGCTCGACATTAGGCGATCGGGGCGTCTACACGGCGGCATCGTTGCGCGCCGAATATCTCGCCCGGGTGGCACCTGAGACTTATGCATCCGAGCTAGATGCCGGTTACATCAAGGGTGCGGTCGAGGAAGCGCCCTCTGTCATCGCCCTCAATATGCGCGCAGCCAGCGCCGCCGTTCTCGAATTCGTCGCTCGTGTCTTTCCGTTTCGCCATGACGGCAATGCGACTATGGCCCGGAGTATATTTGCGTTGGCGGATGGTGATGAGGATCATTTTAGCGAGTCCGATTTCTCCAGGAGTGAAATTTTAGGCGTCGCTATGGGTGCTCAAGAGCCTTTGCTTGGCCTGCCGGATCTCGGAGTTTAAGAATGGCTTTCTTTCGCAAGTTTATCTTTTGGGTACGTGGCCTTTTCTCCGAAAGGCCGCGACGCGTCGAATATGTCGAATCCGACGAGCTTCCCGGGGAACTTGTCTCCCGAAACCTTTACGTTGCGCGTGAGGATGGAGAGTTGTGGAGCGCGGGCATGGTATGCCCATGTGGGTGTGGACGCAGACTCGAGGTTATGTTGCTCAAAGACGTCAAACCGCGGTGGGACCTCTCAGTCGACAAGTCCGGCCTCCCTTCTCTACATCCATCTGTATGGGTTGCCGAGGGCTGTCGCTCGCATTTTTGGTTGCGTAATGGAAAAATACATTGGTGCTGAGCATTTTATAACCGCAACAACTATAGCATGAGCGTATAATTCATCTTATGATTGTCGAATCAATGCCATTCGGGGGCGATGGTGGAAGTCGACGAACTTACGCATACAACAAAATACGTTGAGTCTGAGCTGACCAGACGTCTTAAATCCATCGAAGACGAATTAGATTGTGATATAATTACGTGCATTCATCCGATCAGCCAGCCCATGGACGATCTGATCCGCGATTACATCGAAGACATACAGGAGAAGCGCAAGAAGCTCCTAGTTATCATCGAGACCAATGGGGGATCGATTGAGACAGCTGAGCGGATAGCTGACGTATTCCGCTATCACTACCCTGGTGAAGTGAACTTTCTAGTCCCGAACTTCGCGATGTCGGCCGGCACGGTCTTGGTTATGTCGGGCGACAACATCTACATGGACTATTATTCGATTTTGGGGCCAATCGATCCGCAGGTGCGCAATCGTGATGGCCAGTTTGTGCCAGCCTTGGGCTATCTGGAAAAGTATGACGAATTGATGAAGCGGTCCAGCAAGGGAACTTATCGTCCGCAGAACTCGCGTTTCTCATTCAGAAATTCGACCCTGCTCAGATCCATCGCTTCGAACAGGCTCGTGACCACTCGGTCGACCTTCTGAAAAAGTGGCTTGTGCAATACAAATTCAAAAATTGGGCCGTTACTGAAACCGGCCGGAAGCAAGTCACCGGTAAAATGCGTGAGATGCGTGCATCGGAGATTGCCAAAAAGCTGAATGATACGAAACGGTGGCGGTCGCATGGACGCGGGCTGTCAATGGATGTCCTAAAAGGTGATCTAAATCTCCTAGTCGAGAATTTTGGTGCGAATACGGAGTTGAATAGGAAGGTACGTTCGTACTATCGACTGCTGCAGGATCACATGACCGGAATAGGGGTCACGGTTGCGCTGCAGACACGCGAACGCTTCGTGGCAATGTGAAGGACGAGAAGATGGACCAGTTCGAAGCTCACATGAAAGCAAACCCAAAGGCTGAACGCGATGCTGATACGATCCGCGAAGCCTTTGAGTTAGTCGAGCAGTTGCGCAATGCTGGTTTCGGGTCTGGCGGATACGACCTCGCCCCGTCCTTCGGAGGAAAGACCTCTTCGGGACAGAGACTAGGCACTTCGGAGTTGAGGACGACTTACTCTCGCTGATTAGTTACATTTGGTTGCGTATGATTGGGCTGGCTGATGGTGGTGGCACGGCCGTGGGCTTTAATCGGCCGAACCGCGACCCGATGCGGGTGAGCACTATTTGCAATTACCAGCCTTGTTCAGGAAGGTCTCCTTGACCGTTGCCAGCGTGTCGGCGGACCGCAGTCTCGCTGGTCTCGCGGTCAGCGCAGAGATCTGGGTGACGAGCTAAAACGCACCCGCTCAAATTTGCCATTGAAGCTCACGAAGTCATCCTGAACGAAAGCAGCGGAAAGCAAGACCAGTTGCTCGCGTGTCTAAATCGCTTGACTAAAACTCTCGCGCGTATTTGTATAGCGGGCGAGGGATTTGAGGATCTTACTAGGAAATACTCCATGGCTTAGTAATGGCCGGCGCTTAAGCCGAAGCCATAACGATTCTGTAAGTAGCTTCTGGCTGATCGACTCTTTTTGCCCGGCTCGTAATATCACAGATTTGCGACGAGGGTGCCATGGCTGCGAAAGCAGAGCGTTTTCTTAAGTCCGTCGTGCGTGTGGTCGTAGGGATCCTCGGCCCGACTTTCTTTCTTCAAAGCTGTGTGAATATCCACCCGCTTCCGGACGATGTGGTCCATCTGTCGACCTACAACATCGTACGTCAGGTGAGATGCGAGACACGCAAGGCGGTCATCGACTCCGTTTTGGGTTTCTTGACCGATGACGCCAATCACGACGCCAAAAAAGTGGACGATCGCGCGAGGGCCGTGGGACAACGGTTCCGACAGGCCTTCAAGGCGGCTCCATATGATTTCGAAGGCCCGGTTTCGATGCTGCGGTTCAATCCAGACCTGCTGTCCGGAAATGCGAAACTCATCGTCTCTCTCCTCTGGAACACTGGCGTCGCCTACAATTTCGATCTGACGATGATGGAAAAGAACGATTTCGACCCGGAGGTCAATTTTCTTGGGTCTTGGACCCGTTCGACGCTTTCAGTCGGGCTCAAGGGGACTTTCGATCGACAACGCCAGAACGAGCGTCAATTCACCATCACCGACAATTTCGGCGATCTCGTCGGCAAGCTGCACCCGGCTTATTGCAGAAACCAGATCGTCGAAGCCAACATCACGTACCCGATCGCCGGCAAGGTCGGCATGGAGCGTGTGGTCCAGGATTTTCTGGTCCTGACTCTTTTCGGCAATCTTTCGGGTGATGCGAGCAAGGACATCACGTCCTCGAAGGGTCCGCCTTCTATGGTCGAGCAATTGCAATTCACGACCACCGTCGGTGGATCTACGACACCCAAAGTCACGTTCGTACCGGTAGGCTCAGGGGTCCATATAGT
>NZ_JABEPH010000285.1:0-8096 GCF_013004495.1 Rhizobium sp. SEMIA 4085 | reverse complement strand
CACCCGCCCCGCCCCACGATCCCGGCGAGCGCCCCCCGCGACCGGGTGTGCGCGCGGGGTGTGGGGTCGGGGCGGGGGATCGTCCGGTGGGGTCCAGCCCAGGTGGTGGGGGCGCGGGGTGGGTGGTTGGGGTTGGCCGACGCGTTAGCCGCCGATGACGTTTTTCTTCGCCGCTTCGAGCTCCTCCTGGTTGACGCCCCCCGCCGCCATCCGCCTCGCCTCGGCGCGAATGAGGGAGAGCGTCTCTGCGGCCCGATCCGGGCGGGTCCCCGTGTCGATCACTAGCGCCGAGGCATGGTCGTTGTTCACCAAGCTAGATCTGATGCCGTAGGCGAGCCCACGCTTCTCGCGCACCTCGTTCCAGAGCCTGGACGTGAACGCTCCTCCGCCGAGGATGTGGTTCATGAGATAGGCTGCGAAGAACTGCGGCTCTTTGTCGCTGATCGCGGAATAGGCCAGGCGCAGTCGGCTCTGAGGTAAATCATAGGGGACGCGAATTTCCTGCGCCAGCTTCGGCGCGGTGTCGGCGATCGGCATCAGCGACGGTTCGGCAGGCAATCCGCCGAATATCCGATCCAGATCGCGCTTGAGTGCGCTGGCATCGATCGCTCCCGCCACGGCGATGGCAAGGTTGCTGCGCGCGAAAAGCCGCTTATGAAGCGCCTTTAGATCGGAGGTCGCGACAGCGGCGAGGGTTTGCTCGGTGCCCTCGTTTCGCCGGGAATACGGATGATCGCCATAGAGCGCTTTCCTCCATGCGACCTGTGCGACCGCCTCCGGATCCTTGGCTTCCGCCATGATGCCGGAGACGATCTGCGCGCGGATGCGATCCACGGGCGCTTGGTCGAAGCGCGGCTGCTCGACGGCCAGCCGGAGAAGATCGAACGCAACATCCTTCTGATCGGCGACCACGCGCATGGAGCCGTAGAGCGCATCGCGCTCGGCGTCGAAACGCATATCGGCGCCGGCATCGTCTAGCCTCTCCTGGAAGGCTTCGCTGTCAAGGTCGCCGGCCCCTTCGTCGAACAATTGGGTCATGAGATTGACAAGGCCTTCGTTACCGGAAGGATCCTGCGTGCTGCCGCCCCGGAACGCGAAACGAATGGTGACGATCGGTACCGAATAGTCTTCCACCAGCCAGGCCTTGATCCCGCTCGAACCCTTGACTTCCTGGATGGCCATGGCCGCCCGCGCCGGCGTTGCGGCAAGACCCAGCAATACGAGCACGACCAGCAGTGGCTTGGTGGCCCCGATCGGCAGTCGGTTGAACATCGTCATTGGCTTTTATCTCCTGAGGTCGCGCTTTCCCGCGGCAGGAGATATCCCGCTACCGAGCGGTCCGGATTAAGATGTTTCTTGGCAACCGCCTGCACGTCCTTCGCCGTTACAGTGCGGACCCTCAACGGCCATTGCTTTAAGTCGTATGCAGTGCTGCCGGTCGCAAGCGCCTTTCCGTAGATGTGGGCCATTCCCGCCTGGCTGTCGCGTGCGAAGATCATCGAGCGCACCAAGCGGTTCTTGGCCTTCTCGAGCTCGACATCGGTAACGCCGGCGTCGATGATTTTCCGAACCTCAGCGTCGATCGCGTCTTCCACCGCCTCGATTTTCGCCTCGCCCCGCGGCGAGCCATAAACCGTGAAGCTCGACGGATCGAGCGATCTTCCGTCGAGATAGGCGCCGGCCCCGGAGGCTATTCCCTGATTCACCACTAATTCCTGATAGATCCGGCTGCGCGTTCCTCCGCCGAGAATTTCCGACAGAAGCTCGAGGGCTTCTGCTTCGCCCGGCTCGGTTATTCTGTAGGACGGCACCACCCAGGACTTCTGGAAGCTCGGCAAGGTCACGCGCGCATCGGTGAGCACGACCGTCCGCTTGGTGTTCTGCTCCGGCTCCTGCGGTCTGACCCGCGGCGGCAGGTCCCGGCCGCGCGGTACGGCTCCGTAGGTCTTCTCCGCTAGCCACGACACCGTCGCGGCGTCCACGTCGCCTGCCACGACCAGTATGGCGTTGTTCGGGGCATAGTAGCGATCATAGAACGCTACGGCGTCCCCACGATTGAGCTGTTCCATCTCGTGCATCCAGCCGATGACCGGGATGCGGTAAGGATGGTTCTGATAGAGGGTCGCCCGCATCTCCTCGTCGAGAAGCGCCTCGGGATTATCCTCGACGCGAGAGCGCCGCTCCTCGAGAATGACATCGCGCTCCGGCGCGATCACCGCGTCGGTGAGTACGAGATGGCGCATCCGATCAGCTTCGAATTCCATCATTGATTCGAGGGCTTCCGGCGTGACCGTCTGATAGTACGCGGTGTAGTCGGACCCCGTGAAGGCGTTTTGCTGGCCGCCGATCTCTGAGATCTTTGCGTCAAACTCACCCGCGGGGTGGTTCTTCGTGCCCTTGAACATCAGATGCTCCAGGAAATGAGCGATGCCGGATTTGCCGGGTGGCTCATCGGCGTTGCCGACCTTGTACCAGACCATGTGCGTGACGGTCGGCGTCCGGTGATCGGGTATGATGACCACCTCCATGCCGTTGCTCAGCAGGAAATTTCCGATCTCGGATTCGCCTCGCGGGGGCTCGACAGCCGCCGCTTCCCAGGTCATCAGAGTTTGCAGCGCAACCATGCTCAGCGCAAATGCGCGGATACGCGAAACCATTCCAACATGCATCATTTTGTCTCCCTAAAGGCAAGATTCTCGGGCCGATATTTCTTGTGGCTCGCCTTATTTTCGCACCGCAGCTAGGCGGGCCGGATCAACGGCGAGCCGCACGCCGGTGGCGACATCGACCAGCATGAACCGGTGCTCGCCATGGGTGGTCCGGCGGTAGAATGTGTCGCCCCCATTCAGCCAGAACGGCACCTCTGGGACATTGACGGTAAGCAGGCCATGGCGACGTTGGCCGTGAGTGCCCGCACGAAACCGGTCGGTGCTGGCGGCGGATGCGCAACACTCGGCGCGTTCGCCAGCGCCTGAGCACGCGGGTGCAGCCGAGGCCTCCGCCACGATGACAGTTCGTTTGCGAATATCCATGGACTGGCCGGGTTGGACCGATTGAGGAGTTGGCATCCGCACGAGGACAACCGCGGCAAAAGCGCTTGTGCAGCCTCGGCTCGACTACTTCTTCTGCAACTGGAACGTCCCGCAGCAGGCTGAGCGGACGTCGGCCCCGGCAGAAAGCATTGCGCTAACATTTCGATGTCTCCACGCGATTACGCTGGTCCGTGCCGCGTCTGCAAATGCCTGGACGCAATACGCGTGCCAAAGGAAAAACTCTTTTGATACAACGTAATCGATCGAACTGGCTGTCTCGCATGTTCGACATTGTCGTACATCGGACAATGCCAAGCGACATTCACCCGTTGCACGTCGGTTCGCCAAAAGTGGACCGCCGTCCACAGCGATGACACCGACCTGCGGCACCCTCTGCTTGGCCTCTCGATGCAGGTCTATGGCATCTATCTGCTACGAACGAGCTTTGTCCATAATCCACCCACGGTTTGATCGAGGCATGTCTGTGACGGCTCTCATCGCCAACGAAGATATCCCTATTTGCGATTCGTCCGCGGACGGGTCGCCGAATAGGATGACAGAATTGAATAGGTTCTGATCTGGTCTTCGACGGGCGCCGCTGCTACGGTCGCGCTCACGTAAGCTGACGAATTTCCCGTGGGTTGTGTTTCTTCATGTCGCTGGCTCCCAAAATCGCGATAGCCTGCCAAGGGGGAGGTAGCCATGCTGCGTTTGCGGCCGGTGTGTTGAGCGCCCTACTGGCGCCCCAGTTTCGTGATCGCTATCAGCTCGTTGCCTTGAGTGGGACGTCGGGCGGCGCCATTTGCGCTGCCTTGGTGTGGTCCGGGCTGATCCGCGGTGGCGCGGAGGAGGCTAGGCGCCGCTTGATTGACTTTTGGCGCGACCTTGAGGTGAATGACATTCTTGATGCGGTCGCTAATTTCTGGGCCGTGTCGTCGGCACGCCTCCCGGTCAGCGCCGAGGTCAGCCCTTATCTCTATAGTCCTATAGCCGAGCCGCGGTTGCGCGACCTTCTTACTCGCCACCTCGACCTTGCGTCGTTGCCGAGCGACCCCCATCGTCGAGCGAGTCCGAAGCTTTTGATCGGGGCGACGGACATCATTCACGGCCTCGGGGTGGCATTTGAGGGCGAAAGCTTGACGTACGATGAACTGATCGCATCGGCTGCGGTTCCCCCACTCTTCCGTGCCGTGCAGGCTCACGGCACTCTCTTTTGGGATGGGCTCTTCAGCCGCAATCCACCTGTGCGAGAATTCACCGACTTGCCGGAGCGGCCAGACGAAATCTGGGTGGTACAGATCAACCCGCAGCAGCGGAAACGCGAGCCACGGGCAATGCCGGAGATTATCGACCGTCGGAATGAGCTATCTGCCAACCTGGCACTCAGTCAGGAGTTGTTCTTCATTACGAAAATCAATGAGCTGCTCGCCCAGCATCCTTCACTTCGCGAACGCTACAAGCCTATCAACATCCGCGTCGTCGAACTCGAAGATGACCTAGACTATCCCTCAAAGCTGGACCGCTCCAGCCCGATGATCGACCGGCTCCTGCGGATGGGGCAGGAACGCGCACCTTGGTTCTTCGAGGGCGGATCGCTATGGCCACGCTAGACTCAGCTTAGCCTAGATCACCTGAGGCCCTGCGCCGAGGTCACGCGGCGAAACCATGCGCGACGCCTCCTGCGATAAGATCCCCCGCACCCAGAGGCTTGCCGGATCACCATTGTGAAGTGCAGGCCATTGGACGGCCTCAGTGAAAGCAGGAAGTGGCAGGGGAAGCTCGACGATCTGCAGGGGTATTGTTTTTGCGAAATGCTGCGCCAGCCGTAAGGGCATGGTCCCTATACGGTCGGTACCCGACACCATTGGTGGAATCATGCTAAAGCCCTGTACGACGACTTCAACACGTCTCGTGAAACCGTGCTCGAGCAAATACCATTCCTCGATGGAGGGCCTCCGCGCATTTCCGAATTTGGCCGCAACATGCCCGATCGACATGTATCTCTCGAATGTAAGCGGCTGTGATAGCTGCTGGTTCGTATGGCAGCCTATGCAAACGAGTGTCTCGTCGAACAGTCTCGCTCGAGGATGCGCGTTCGACATAAACAATTCCGGCAGAATGAGAAAATCGACGTCACCGCGCCGCAGAAGCTCCTGGTGGTCGTCGGCAAGCGGCAGAAATTCGAAGCTGACGGCGGGAGCTTCTCGCGCCACACGCTTCACGACCTTTTCAAAAAACGTGAGGGTGACGAAATCCGAAAGGATGATCCTGAAGCGGCGATCTGATTGGAAGGGATTAAATGGCTCCCAGGAAATAATGGAGAGCTGGATGTGCAGCAGTGTCTCGCGGGCTGCCGAGGCGAGCTCTTCCGCACGCGGCGTTGGGACAAGTTCTCGGCCAGCCATCGTAAACAGCTCATCTTGGAAATAGGCGCGTAACCGGGCGACGGCCGCGCTCATGGCCGGCTGGCTTAAGTTGATGCTGCGTGCCGCCGCCGTGAGGTTACGCTCGGTCATCAGCGCGTCGAGCGCCACGAGGAGATTTAGGTCAAGGCCCTTGAAACGCATATTTTCCTTCATTCATGGTGTGGATGTATACCATCCAAACAATCGATTTTACGAATTAAACGGGATGCCATTAGAAGAACATCAATTGATCAAAATCAAGTACATCGACCGCCTATTACGAGCGGTGCAGGAGGTAGCAAGTTGTTAGAGCGCATATCATATCGGAAACGCGGCGCTCACAATGGTTCTGCCACCTCAATGGGCTAGCATCACGATGACTGACGACAGCCTCTGGACGTTCACAATCACCCGCTGCTTCGATTGTGTGATCTGGTGCCTCAGGCAAACAGCAAAAATAAGGAGGTCGGCATGTGCTCTGAGGTGCGGTGGAAGCTGTGCTGGGAAAACGAGTTGGAACTCGCTGACCATGTAGAACTCGCCGAGTTCTTTCGCAAAACCTATGGGCCGACTGGGGCCTTTAATGCAAAGCCGTTCGAAGGTAGTCGAAGTTGGGCCGGAGCCAGGCCTGAGCTTCGGGCAATCGGTTATGACTCTAATGGTGTAGCGGCTCATATGGGATTGCTGCGCCGTTTTATAAAGGTTGGCACAGTCGATCTGTTGGTGGCTGAGCTGGGATTGTACGGGGTGCGTGCCGATCTTGAAAGGCTCGGCATCAGCCATTCAATCCGTGTCATGCTTCCAACACTGCAGGAGCTCGACGTCCCATTTGCTTTTGGCACCGTTCGCCACGAGCTACGGAAACATATTGCAAGGTTCGGCCGACATGGCCCGGTGACCGTTTTCTCGGACATTCTCACACAGTCCACGCTACCAGAGCCGCGTCTCGATAAGCCGCCCACGCGCATCGATGACGCACTTGTCATCGTTCTGCCAGTTGGACGGCCGATCTCCGACTGGCCCACAGGTGAAATAATTGATCGAAACGGACCGGAGCTATGACTGACCTTGATTGCACCTTCGAAGTGCACGGTGAGTGCACCGATGGCGCCGACTAGGCAGCGTTTATTGACGATCGCGCCATATCGCACACCGGAAAATCCTCGACGTGCTGCCCGCACCAGATGCTGATTTTTTCGGCATCGGCAGGTCCGGGCAGACCAGCCGAACTTAATCCAACGGCAGGCTGCTCAAGGGCGCGAACTTTGCATCCTGGCTGCAGGGCAGCTCTAGCTGCCACCCTGCGGCGGAGCCCTCAGTCAATCCAGCCAATCGAAAAATCATAGGTCCAGCTAATGCCGCGAGAATTTCGAACTGATATCCAAGCTCTGCGGGGGTTGGCTGTTTTGCTGGTTGTCCTTTACCACGCACATATTGGACCCTTCGCAGCGGGTTATCTTGGGGTTGATATTTTTTTCGTGATTTCGGGCTTTCTGATCACTAATCTGATCAGGACGCAGCTTGAGCAATCGCGGTTCAGCTTTTCGGAATTCTATTATCGACGCGCGAAGCGCCTGTTGCCGGCGGCCTATGTCGTCATTGCGCTTACGACGATCGCTACGCCTTTTTTCCTGTCAGATGTGGGCCTGCTGGAGTTCCAAAATCAAGTCTACGGGGCGCTCACTTTTTCCGGCAATATCGTTTTCTGGTTCCAGGCGGACTATTTCGGCGGGGCCGCCGAAACGAAGCCCCTCCTGCATTTTTGGTCGCTTGCTGTCGAAGAGCAGGGTTATCTGCTGCTGCCGGCCTTCTTGGCCCTGGCTCCCAAGCGATGGTGGCTGACGGGAGTTAGTTCGCTCCTCGTTGCCAGCCTAGTTCTATGTCTATATGTGGTCCCTCGTGACCCATCCGCTGCATTTTACCTTCTGCCGACCCGATTTTGGGAAATGGCCATTGGTTCATTCGGAGCCTTGCTTCCCACTACCTCACTCGTGACTGCCAGGCTTGCGAAGCTGCGCCTCCCGGCGCTCGCATTTATCATCGTCGCCCCTATGGGTTTCGCACATCCCGTAGTGGATGCCGCTTTGGTTTGTTTGGCAACCCTGACCCTCCTGCTTGCGCCCAGCAGGGATAATCTGGCGGTTCGAGGCATGGCAAGGGTAGGTGACGTCTCCTACTCGCTCTATCTGATCCACTGGCCCGTGCTTGTCTATGTGCGGGCTGTTTGGCTGGCAGATGCTCCTGCCCTTGCGATCTATGCGGCAGTTGCTTTCTCATTTGTTGCGAGCTGGGCTCTTTACCATTTCGTGGAGGAGCCATTCCGGCGGGGGCACGTTATGTCTCGCATACGGCTTGCCTCAGGACTCGTTGCCGCATCGGTTCTTCTTGGCTTCTCGCCCTCAGTCGCTATCGCCACAACCGACAGCACCGTTGACTTTGCGAAGATCCGGCGGATCAACTTCGGCCTGGGAAGAGCATGTGATTTCAGCCCCGGATCGCCTCCTCAGGCACTCCCGACGAACTGCCAGACAACAACCAGACCCGAATTGCTAGTCTGGGGCGATTCATTTGCCATGGCACTGGTTCCCGGCGTGGCCCCTACAGTCGGCGCAGCCGGCCTGGCTCATCTCACGCGCAGCGGCTGCTTCCCCGCCATGGG